>JAZOTG010000218.1:0-6570 GCA_045657505.1 Kiritimatiellia bacterium
CACAAGAGCTCGACCTCTCGATTAAAGACGCTAAAATCACAAGAGCCTCAAAGATTTGGTTCACAGGCCCCGGTGCAAGAGCAAGCAACTCTCCTATTGCACGCGAAAGCCTCTCTGAATCTACTGGACCAGTATCGGTAAATAACGGAGTAATCAAGGAAGCCTTACCCCCGCTTTCACTTACCATTTACCGCATAACGCTCTAAAGACCCCCAAAAAAGCAACTATCAGCGTATAATTAGACTTCTAAATTTGACAGTTTAATTATACGCCGATTGGCACTTCCGCGGAATTTCAACGATATATCCTTGAGAGACTCAATGTATGGCCCGTCAACTAACACGTCGCAAAGCTTAAGAATCTCAGCCGTACATTCCGTATACCACTTTGAATTTTGAGAAAGAAGATCTTCGTAAACACAACCAGTGTATATCCAAAGATCTTTGCGCGTAGCATAACACTCTCTAAATCTACGCAAAAAAGGCAATAGCGCACGCTGATTCTCTGGCTCCATAGGCTCACCGCCAAGAAGTGTAAGCCCTGCAATATAGTCGGGTTTAAGAGCCTTAAGAATACGCTCCTCTACATCAGGAGTAAACGCTTCTCCATACGAGAAATCTTGCGCCTCTTTATTAAAGCACCCTTTACATTTGTGAGTAAAAGCTGGGGGACACTCCCCATACACATCCCCTCATCCGCATTACCGTTAAGAGCACACCAAACCTCCTCCCTCTTAAGAATTTTCCGCATAAAATTCTTATTTGATAAAACCATCGCAAAAACCTCTTAAATTCTGTAGTTTTCTACCCCTTATATTCCTTGGGGACACTCACCTCTAACTAATTGCTCAGCCATAATAAAAAATTAAAGTCTAAAAAGAGGTTTTTACAAAATTTTTATTGCTCAAATTTACCATAAGTTCTCACCTCATCCATAACCACACCAAAAAATCAACCGCCCCCTTCTCAACCTCCCCCAATTTGCGTATTCCAACCTACACTCCACCAAATTTCCCTCCAAAATCTCCGACTCAAACCCTTCTCCTTCGCCTAATTTCTTCAGCTACCGCTTTCGCTTCTTCACCTTCGGCAAATCTAACATTACGGCCTCAGGTGCAAGCATATATTCCAGCAGCCCGAACAAATGCGAGAAAACCGGCTCACCTTCCAAAATCGTTTCAACCTTCTTATCGATTGGCTTTTTAAGCAATTTTGATGTTGGAGTCGGATCTTTAGTTTCGGTAACTTGCCTTAAGCGCACAGCAAGCGCCTTATACCTCATAAGCGTCTTGTACTTGCCTTTAAGCTCTGGGACGTTATTTGCAATCCAACCGCGAATGCCGCGATTCCGGCCAATGACCTTGCCATTTTCATTGATTTTGAGATAGTTATCAACATAACATTCCAAATCATGAATCATTCCGCCTAACATTATCATCCCTTCGCGAGAAGCTTTCCTCTCGTCCCAAGCCTTAAGAATATCTTCTCTCGTAGGCATCGCCGCAGTAGTGCGCCTACGCTTAATCTTTCGCCGCGCTTGAGCGAGATTACGCCGGCGCGCTACTTCTTGAGCATAATAAAAGGGCCTGCGAATCCGTCTTAAGTCGCGCATAAGCTCGCGCTTCATCCTATCTCGCTCAACAGGATCAGCTATCTTTTTAACCTGATCTCGCATAGCTATCCCAACATCAACTGCGGCGCAAGCGAGAAACAAAAGCGGATTAAAGGTAGAATCAAATTCTTTAGGAGAGTTCTGCCATTTAAACCAATCCTTTTCGCTGAACTCTCCATCTGCACGCACTCTCATCCTTGGACGATAAGTATGCATATCTAAATATTTACCCGCATAAGTACGAGCTTCGCTATACGTCCACCCATAATGATAGGCGTAATAATAAGCTGAATGTTCATACTTTTTGCGCATATACTCTCTTCTGACAAACTCTCTATTGTTGGATGTAAAAAGCCTGCATCTATAAGCATCCTGTCAGGCTCAGCAATTCATAACATCATCACACTAAAATTACTTTATCATAATAGAATTAAAAGAATTTTAAGATTTTCATCAGCTCAACCACTAATCTTAAACACCCTCCTCAAGAACCGGATTTTTACTTCAACGACCCTATTATACCATAAAATGAGAATTTTATGCGGAAAATTCTTAAACGAAAAAAATGAGGGCACAAGCCTGGAACCTACAGAAAATCTTAAGATACAATCTTACCAATTTCTTCCGAAGCTTTACCCATTATCATTCAGGCTTTGTATTATCTAACCTTCTAATTATCTAAGATTCTAATCGGGTAAAATAAAATTGCTCTTAAATAAAAACTTCGTACAAAATAAGAACTTATCGCATAGAGTCTTTATAAATGCACAATTGATCAAATACAAACGCCAACTTCACTTTTATATTCCTAAGTTAGTCCTTATAAATCCACAATCAATCAAATGCAAAAGCAACTGGCACCGAGCCTTTGACCAATAAGAGTAATTATAAAGCCACTGTCAATCAATGACCACCCAACCGGTGATACTAAAATTAATGTTAAGTATTTATAAATCTCTAATCCAGCGCAGTCTCACTCAGTCACCATTCATAGTCCGGCAAATTCCAACCTGACCACAAACCACACCTCCTCACCTTAAAATGCTTTCATTACGCCCAACGCCCCCCTTTCCTCACATCAAACCACGACACCCCTCGCGCTTTTAAGAATTTTCCGCATAAGATTCTCATTCTATAAAACACCATCAAAACTATGTTCTTATCGCCATATTCTATCACTTATTATTTGGAGGGGGCTCCCCCTCTCCCATCATACATTTGTTTACTCTATCCCTTAATCTTAAAACCTATAATAACGCTCATTCCGTAATGCGCTCTACATTGCCGCCATTAAAGGCTACATTCTTATTGCTGCACAAATATCCTTATAACCCAGAAATTGATTATTGAAAGTTCAGTACCAGGATGCAGGAATCCCTCACGCGCACAACCATCTCAGAAAGCATCAAATTGATCTACTGCACCGCTCATATTTTGGAATCCCTCACACGTGCGCACGTTTCAAAAAGTCGCTCATGGGGAGCTCTCGCTCTTTTGCGAAATCCCTCACGCGTGCGCGCGTCTCAGAAAGAGGAAAGATCATATTCTTTTCGGCGGCTTACATATATGAGATGCCGCACGAAAAAAATAAAACATGCCTGACGGCGGCAAACAGCTGAATGCGCAAAAAGGAGTGCGCCTATACAGGCGCACTCAAAATATTATACCGTTGCCGTTATTTCACCTATCGCTCAACTTTGCATTTCGCGAAGGAATATTAACGTTAACAGTTTATTTTACCTCACAATGATTCGTGAGCCTCTCGAACTCACCTGAAGAACTATATTTCCATTACTGTCAAGATAAATGCTCTTAACCCACTTGGGATTATGCTCCGCAGGAATCACGCTTGTGACATTCTGAAATCATAACCGCGCGTAAGCGTATACGCCGATGAGCACGGATAATCACCAGATATCTTAACAACAACATTCGTAGACTCAGATTCAGAGAACGAAACCTTGTCGGCGCCAATCTTCTGTTATCACCTTACGATGACCATAAAACCACTTTTCTTCATGTAAAGAATATCCATACCGTCTACAGTCTTAATCATAAGTGTCCTGTTATCTACTCCACTGACCGACAGATTGCGTTTGTCTTCGGCAGTAATCTGCGGTGCCGATATGACGGGGATGGCATCGAGAAGCTTCATGTCTTCTGGCGAAATTGCCGAGGCGTCCACGGTAACCTTGCCGGTAATCGACAGTGTATCCGTGACCTTCTGAATGGAAGCCTCATCCGTGCCGGCAAGTTTGATTTTCGCGCCCTGCGCAAGCGTAAGGCGAGAAAGATCATTTCCAGGTGTAAGCGTGCCGCCGACCGTAAGCGTTCCGTCGCCGTTGACTGTACCGTTATTCACGAAATCACCAACTGTAAGCGTGTCATCAATAGTCAGGTTTGCACCAGAAAGGACTCTAAGAGCACCGCTGCCCGAATACTCGCCGGTAAGTTTTACGACTTTATTAAGACGAGCCACGTGGGTAACTTCAATGGCTCCGTTGTTCTCTATCGTTGAAGCCTTGATTTCCGCACCAATGCGCAAAACGCCGTCCGCTCCGATAACGATCTTCGATTCTGCACCATTATATGAACCCTGACGAATATCAACGGCGCCGTCGACAATGTTAAGCGTGCCCTCACCTGCTACGGTCAAACCGTCCGACCAGAAGTAGAGCGTTCCCTTGCCGTCCTTTGTGAGCGTATTTGCTCCAAGTTCAAGGTAACACCCGTACTTGGGATTCTCCCAGGCGCTTTCCGTTACAACGGCCAAATCGTTGCCTGCCGCTCCGAGAGTAATGTCTGATAAGAGTTTTATTCCGCGAGCATGTCCCTCATTCCATTGAACATGATCGATTCTGACTTTGAGCGGCGCACCGAGGTTTACAAGCGGTCCGGGTGCGGCGATATCGCCGGTGGCAACGCCTGTTCCCGCAAGACTAAAGCGATAAGCAAGCCCGCTCTTGCCGTTGATGTCTACCATACCGCCGTCTTCAACGGTTACAAACGCGGGCTGGCCTGCGTCAATAACGCCAAACGGCCCCTTGCCAGCGCCCTTCGCGACATAATTGCCGGCAATGGCGACGGCGCCGCTCTTAACAGTCAATCCGCCGGCAAAGCTGTTTGCACCCTCAAACGTGACACGACCGGAACGCACCACCACCGAGCCGTCGCCGGAAAGAGTTCCTGACACCGCAGCAGGACCATCATACGAAATCATTGCATTTCCGGCGATATTCACCGAAACGCCGCCCATGGACGACGGCAACGCCACG
The DNA here is from genome assembly GCA_045657505.1 of Kiritimatiellia bacterium. Lineage (GTDB taxonomy): Bacteria > Verrucomicrobiota > Kiritimatiellia > RFP12 > UBA1067 > UBA1067. The sequence goes on from JAZOTG010000218.1 coordinate 4,887, forward strand.
CTCATGCCCTTGCCGACGTCAATCCCCCCGATGTTCGCGCTCACGCCTTGAGCGACAACAAGCGAAAGAACCGCGCTATCGCCGCCCGTCGCGTTTTCAAACACGATTTTGCCTACGGTGATGTTCTCGTCAATTGTAAATGTAGCGGCGCCAGCTTTTGCCTTTATATGAAGAGTTGCCGAATCGTCGTCAAGCGGAACACCTTCAGTGTAATAACTCAATACACTATCTTCATCAAGATCCCATGTAGCACCTGTAGGCTCGACGGTGGCCTGCACATCATAAACGCCATAGCCGCCAGTCAAATTGCTTGTAGCAGGAGAGGAATCATTTCCTGCATATGTAATTGTGTCGCTTCCATCATATTGCGTCACAAAATTGTAACCAAGCGCGGAACCGCCAACAAAGCGCGCCTCCTTTGTTGTACCCCAAACGCCGCTCTCATCATCAGTAAATTCGACAATGACGGCCTTCGTGTAACTACCGTCGCTATACTGGAATTCAACAAGCATCTTTACAATTTTTTCGCCGTCTCTGATAATTTTTTTATTATACGACTTGGCACGATCGTCCACGGCAGAGGCTCCGATGTGCAATCCGGCCGCAATTGCCGTAAACTCTGCGTTCTCAAGTTCATCGAGAGTGGCGTTTTTAAACAGAAGCGTGGGAGTTGTCTGCACATAACCAGGGAAAATCCTCAAACCCCAAAGTTCGTAAATCGAATTGTTGTGGCAGTTCGGATCATTCATATTCTGATACGAGTTGACATCATCAGGTCCTAACTCGAAAAATTTATCGCTGTAATATACAGTGAACTCATTACCTGTCGTTGACCACGTGTTATGAACCTTGTTTATGGTAACGGCGCCTTTGTCATTATATCCGAACTGGACAAACGCGGATTTATTATGCCCTCCTTGACCTTCTTTTGCAGCAGTAAACTGTACAAGAAGCTTTTCAGCCGCATCCGCCGTGGGGTAAAGCCACGGAAAATTACCAAACACGTAACGTCCGCTAATAGCGTCGCTTTCCATGTACGAAACAAAAACCTTATCGGACAAATCCTCAAGTTTTAAACCCGCAAATGCAACCCGATCTTCTTTAGGCAGCTGAGTACTTTTGCCGGGCGACTCGGTATTCACAACCGCATAAGTGTAGGTTGGCCCCTGCCTATACACCTTCGCGGTATTGGCAACAGCCCTTAAATCGCATACGCCATAGCTGCCTGAAGTCCTGCTTGTGGCGACACCCGTCGTCCAGCCTCCATTTAAATAATAATTGCCGTCGTTATCAGTGAGCATTCGCCCGATCGGCGAAGGGCTGTATATAGCATCATATATCGCACTTGCATACACACCTTCCACGCCGTTGGTAAACGCGACAATTACTGCTTTTGTCTCGTTGCCGCCAAACTGGAATTCGGTGATGATTTTTGTAATGTCGCCATTCTCATCAACAATCTCGCGAGTATTAAGACCATCACACAATGTTGTACCCATAAGATTCTTAATACTGCCACCGTTAACCCACGCCCCGCCAAACTGTGCAGTAAATTTTGCGCCGATCAAATCGTTAAGCGTCAATGTCCGCCCTTTCTTGGTCCACAAAAGGATTGACTCTCCTTTGCGTACATATGTATAGTCCGGAACAGTATAGACACCCCACGCTATATAACTGCCATACT
>JAZOTG010000219.1:0-4360 GCA_045657505.1 Kiritimatiellia bacterium
CACCATCGCGATATCGCGGTCTTTGGGCGGCAATGCGGTGACATCGCGCCCGCCTATTTCGATTGTACCTGCAGTGGCCATCTCCAGCCCCGCCACCATGCGCAGTGTCGTTGACTTGCCGCAACCCGAAGGCCCCACCAAAACAAGAAATTCCCCGTCGCCGACAGTAAGATTAAAATTGTCTACCGCAGGACGCTCGCCCTTCGAATAGATTTTCCGCACACCTGTCAGTTTGACGTCAGCCATACCTGCTACTGCGATATACGGTTGCAAATGGCGCGCTTGAGAGTAAGCGGGTCGGAGTACGCAACGCCCGAATCGGCGGGCAAGCCAAAGGCAAGCCGCGTTATTTTTATGCCGTGCGGCTTAAGCACCTCGGCGATATAGCCGGCGGTGGCATCGCCTTCCATATCGGTTGAAAGCGCAAGCAGCACCTCGTCAAAACGCTCGCGCGCAACGCGATCAAGCAATTGCGCGATACGAAGTTTGTCGGGGCCAATGCGGCGCGAAGGGGAAAGCTTGCCTCCAAGAGCGTGATAACGCCCGCCGAATGCGCCCGACGCCTCGATTGTAACGATATCGGCGGGGTCTTCGACAACACATACAATGCTTCCGTCTCGCGTCCGGTCGGCGCAAGTATGACACGGATTTGACTCCTTTGTCGTAAATGCGCCGCAAAGCGAACAGCACGACACCCGTTCGAGGGTAGCCTTAAGGGCGCACATGACAGGCTCGGCCAACCTGCCCGGCTCTCTGACAAGAGCAAGGGCTACACGTGCGGCGGAACGCCGCCCGAGCCCCGGCAGTTTTGAGAGAGCCAGCTCCAATTCCTTGATTGGTCCTATCATTGCGCCCGCGCCGCTCCTTCAATCAACGGCCAAAGAGACCGCCTGCGCCGCCTGCCTGCATCAGCTTCTGCATTTCCTGCTGCGTCGTGTCGCGAACCTTTTTGAGCGCTCCATTGACGACGTTGAGAAGCATCGTCTCGAAACGGGCCGGCTTGCCCGCCTTGACCTCCTCGCACGCCTCGGGCGAAAGCGAAACAGACACAATCGTCATATCGCCTTTTGCCGTAACGGTAATTCCTCCGTTGGAATACGTCTCTGAGATTTTCTGAAGCTCACTCTGAATGCGCTTTGCCTCAGAACGCATCTTCATTACGTCTTTAATCTGATCAAACATTCCCATTGAACACCTCTTTCTTTCGTTATTGATTTAAATCTTGCGGCCGGTGAGATCCTCATAGGCCTTCACATAAATTTCGCGCGTGCGGGTGACGACCTCGTCGGGCAGAACCGGACCAGGCGGCTCGCGGTTGAACTGAACAGAGTCGAGCCAGTCGCGGACATACTGCTTGTCTAACGAGGGCGGATTGGAGCCTACCGCATAGCTGCTCTCCGGCCAGAAGCGCGAAGAGTCGGGCGTAAGCACCTCGTCGGCGAGAATGAGCGTACCGTCATCGTCAATGCCAAACTCAAACTTCGTGTCAGCGATGATGATGCCGTGTTCTCTCGCATAATCCGCCGCGCGGGTGTAAAGTTCAATTGTGGCATCCTTGAGAGCTTTAGCCGTCTGCTCGCCGACTATCTTGACGGTTTCGGCATAATTGATTGCCTCGTCGTGGTCGCCGATGGCGGCCTTGGTTGTTGGAGTGTAGAGGACCTCGTCGAGCTTTGAGGCGTTCTGATAGCCTTCACGTATCTTCTCGCCGTTGACCGTGCCCGACTTCTGGTATTCCTTCCAGCCCGAACCCGTCAGATAGCCGCGGGCGATGCACTCTACCTCAAGCATCTTAACCTTCTTGACGAGCATAGAACGCCCCTTCAAATCCTCCTTGTACGGCTGGAGAACCTCAGGATATTTTTCAACGTCGGCAGTTATGAGATGATTCTTCATTCCGAGAAACTCCATCCAGAAAAGCGACAGGCTGTTGAGCACCTTCCCCTTGTCGGGCACGCCACTTGGAAGAATCACATCAAACGCACTTATACGGTCAGTGACAACCATCAGCAGGCTGTCCCCAAGATCAAACACATCACGCACCTTGCCGCTCTTCTGCGGAAGGCCCGGAATCACGCACTCCAAAAGTGCATTGTTCTTATCATATTTCATATTTTTCCTTTCTGCAAAACTACTCTGATAAAATCGGCGAAGTAAGCCGCCCGTACGTATCGTCCGAAATTACAAACACCGCGTCAAACGCCGCGCCCATTGTCGCGTAATAACCGCCATCGGTTTTTGCGCCGATGAATATATTGCGCCTTATTGAATTCTCAATGAAGAAATCAACGGAGAGGGTGAAGCTCGGCTTTTCCAGGCCGTACTTGTGCAGGTCGGCATCGGCGACCTTCAAATCAACAACCCTTACGGCCTTCAGCGGCGAGAGCTCCTTCAAGACGGCCGCAACGCTGTCGCGGCGCACTCCGGCATTGCCTGCAGACGACTCTACAATCCACATTCTTCTATCTCTATCGTAAACCACCGAAGACGTCTCGAACCCGGAATCCTCTTTAGCGGTTTTTGAGACAAGTCTGCGCACGTCGGACATGTCAATTTTGGCAATCTCGCGGCTGCGCAGGGAGGAGAGCGAAAACCCCGATAAAATAACAGAGCGCGAAATGCGAACCGCCGGCGCATTTGTGGCGAGGCTTACGGCAACGCCGCCTTCGTCCCTGTCGTCAAGTGTCGCGCCAAGAATTCTGGAGAGCAACTCCTCCACCTGCGCCGGCTCCGCGCTTGCCGAGATGGGAGAGTCGAGCATCCAGTCTCCGGCAGAACTCTTTGCCACAAGATAATCGGTGCCGCCTTCAGAAACGAATATCCTCGACACCCGTGAACGGCGGTACGGGAAAATTCGCATATCGAGAAAATCGCTCCTAAGCGCAATATCCTTTATGCGGCCATCCACCGTGACAATCGCCTTTGCATCCTGCGCAAGGGCGTACACAAGGCCTCCTCCCGCGTCATTTCCAAAACCGATCTGACCGACGGTACGTCCGCTTTCGTAAATCGTCATCGTAACCGCGCTCTCAGGATCGAGCCCATAGCCCGCCAGAAGCGGCGGCGTCGCGCGGGCCGACTCGTTTGTCGCTCCAATCGGCCAGACAAACCCCTTTGCCGTTGTTTTCCCGAGCGTCGACAAAAGTTCATCTATCTTCGCACTGGATGCGGGCGAATCAGTTTCGCCGTCACGCGCGGACAGACGACGCCACTGCCCGCCTGTTTTTACAAAGCGCATCGCCGCGCCGTTCGGCCTCTTCAAATCAAACGCCGTAATCGAGCGCGGCTCGCGAAGCATCAGATCCTTAAGGCGCAGATCCTCTTCGGCGACCTCAACATATTCTGCGATGGCCGAATCGACGACATATACGGAATCATCACCCTCGACCGCCGCAAAAACGCCGTCTCCCGCCGGTGTCTTGCGGCCAAGGCTCACTAAGCGCGTGCGCCCGCCCTTGGTCAGATATATTTTAACACGGGCGTTGACCAGCGAAAAATCAGCGCGCGTCTTGCCCACCTTGTTGATTTCGCCGATGCTGTATGTCTCGACAATTTTCCGGAGCGAGAGCGCATCGAGAATCCGCAGCACGCGTTCGGGTTCGGCCTTTGCGGCGTACGGTCTGACGATGCGCCATGTCTCGTCTTCGCGTTTAAGCTCAATGGTGCGTCCCTGGGCCCGCTCTATAACCATTGAATCGGCCTCGTGCATATAAGACGGCACGAGAGTGGTGCGGCCGGCGAACTTACCGCTCGTCCCCTTGTACGACAGATAAGAGTGCGCGCACAGAAGAGCCGTAATCCCAAGCAGAAGGAATACAATTGTCTTTTTGCTGTTCAACGCCTGCACCTCCTTCCCGCAAGAACGAGAGCGTAAAGAGCAAAGAACGAAGCCGGGAAAATGACAGACGCGGCCATGACAAATTGCGAGCGCGATTTGCGGTCCATGCCCGAAACGAGCCGCCCGGACTCGACCCCCGGACTTGTCATAGCGTCGCGCCCCGACAGAAACTTCACCGAATTCAAAAAGAAATCGCGGTTGGCGTTGGCATACGAACGCAGTTTGCCGTTCATCACGAAGGCGACATCGCCCACGACCATCACCCGCGTCGGCCTGATTGCGATATCGGAGCTCATGCTGCCGCGCTCGACAGCCGCCGCTACGCAGCGCCCGCCGGCGGTAAGAAGCTCGCTGTATCGCTTACGGTCCACGGCACTCTCGCCTTCAATTGCCGAAGAGGTGCGCGCAAGCGTCAACGGCTTTTCTAGCACAACCTGCTGACCGTTGAACGGGCGCGTGACCGCGTGCACATCGGAAAAGTCGGTGACGATAACGTCTGTTCCCGAAATTGTGCCGCTCTCG
>JAZOTG010000220.1:0-9165 GCA_045657505.1 Kiritimatiellia bacterium
GCAAGCATAGTTCTGGAGAGCGGGTGATAAGCCTGTCGGCGGCGCGTCAGGTGCGCGAGATGATGCTTGGAGTCGCCGCCGTCGGCGGCACGGCGCGCCGCGCGAGGCTGAACGGGTATTCGGTTGCGGGCAAGACCGGCACGGCGCAGAAGGCGTTGGAAGGTCAGCGCGGCTATGCGCCGGGGTTGTATCGCGCAACATTTTGCGGAATTGTTCCTTCGGGAGTTATAAAGCGCAATCCTGAAGATCCGATTCCGGTACCCCCTGAAATAGTGGTGCTTGTAACTCTTGATTTTGATAAGCGTACGCAGTATCATCAGGGCGGCAATTCCGCGGGGCCCGTGTTCAAGCGCATCACTGAAAGAGCGATGCGGTATCTTGAGGTGGTTCCTGACAAGCCAGACGAGGTTGCCGATGAAGACGACCTCAATTGAATGCCGTCTGTAAAGAGATGTTTAAGGAGTAGATGATGGAAGCATTGCTGGATATAGTCGAGAAAACGCTTGATGAGGTTTTGCCTTCCGAGTGTGCGCGGCCCGAAGAACTTTCCCGTGCCATGCGCTACGCCGTCGGCACTGGCGGGAAGAGAGTGCGTCCCTTGATAGCGCTTGCGTCCGCCGTCGCTTCGGGCGGAGTTGCGTCCGATGCCGCATATCCGGCCGCTGCAATAGAATTGCTGCATAATTACACATTGGTCCACGACGATCTGCCTTCAATGGACAATGATGAGGAAAGGCGCGGCATGCCGACCGTCTGGAAAAAGTTCGGCCATGCCAATGCCGTTCTGGCGGGCGACAGTCTGCAGGCTCTCGCTTTTGCGGCGGCGGCGCGCACGGCCCGGAATCCGGGTATGGTGGTCGCCGCTCTTGCCGAGGCCGCCTACGGCGTTGTCGCCGGGCAGGTGGAGGACATTGGCGCAACAGGCGAAACGGAATTTATCTACACCCATAAAACGGCCGATTTGTTCGTGGCCGCCGCGGTAATGGGCGCATTGGCGGCGGGCGCGAGCGGCAAGGACGTGGAGAAGCTGCGCTCATTTGCCCTTAATTTAGGGCTGGCGTTTCAATACGAAGACGATGTTATCGACGGAGATGCCCCATGCGGCGCTGAGAGGGCTGAAAAGCTTGCCGCAGAGCATACGGCGCTTGCGATATCGGCTCTTGACGGCGTTTCGGGCGACATCAGTCTGCTTAAAAAAATCGCATCGTCGCTTCTCGGCCGCAGGAAATAGGGAGTGTCCCTGTAATGGGGTTATTTGGTATAATTACAGACAATATTTTCGACCAACATTCCTAAGGAGAAATCAATGAGACCTGTAGTATTTATCATCCGCGATGGATGGGGTGTGAACGCCCAAAGCGCCGGTAATTCCGTCTTTGCCGCCAAGACTCCCGTAATGGATCAGATCCGCGCGCGTTATCCGCATTGCCTTCTTGACTGCTGCGGCGAGGCTGTTGGCCTTCCCGATGGTTATCAAGGCTCGTCCGAGGTCGGTCATTTGAATATGGGCGCAGGCCGAATTGTTGTGCAGGAGCTTAAACGCATCGATGACGGGCTCTCGTCCGGAGAGCTCTTCAAGAGCGGGAAATGGCAGAATCTGATTGCAAGCTGGAAGGCCAATAATTCGCAGTTCCACTTTCTCGGCCTTCTTCAGGACGAGGGTGTACACGCTCATCAGGAGCATCTCTTCAAGTTGATGAAGCGCGCCCGTCAGGAGTTTCCCGAGGGTCGTATCGTGGTGCATCCCTTCCTTGACGGCCGCGACACCCCGCCGCGCTCCACTCTCGAGTACATCGCCCGCCTTAAACAGGAGCTTGCGCAGATAGGCAATGCCGTAATCGGCACCGCCATGGGGCGCTACTACGGCATGGACCGCGTGAAGAATCTGAAGCTTACGAGCGAGGCGTACGATTGCATCGTAGGATGCAAGGGCAAGAAGACCGCCTCCATCGAAGAATGCGTTAAGAGCGAGTACGAAAACGGCCTTACCCCCGATGGAACCGCGATGACCGACGAATACATTCCGTGTTATGTCGTCGGCGATTATTCGGGTATGAAGGACGGCGATGTTGTAATGCATACGAACTACCGCCAGGACCGCGCGATTCAGCTTACGCAGGCTTTTGTCTGCGATGATTACGCCGGTGAGCGTTGCGCGCGCCCGAAGGTGGCGTTTCTTGGCTTTACGCGCTACTGGGATGAGTTTGAGGACTATCTCCTCGGCGCTATGGGCGCCGGTGGCGGTATGGACAATCTTCTCGGCGAGGTTGTGTCTAAAGCCGGCATCAGGCAGCTCCGCATTGCAGAGACGCAGAAGTTCCGTCATGTCACAAGTTTCTTCAACGGCAAGTCCACAACGCCTTCCGAGGGCGAGGATCAGGTCGAGGTAAAGAGCCGTTTCGATCCGGCGACTTTTGCTTCGCATCCCGAGATGGACGCCTACAATGTGACAGACGAACTTCTCAAGCGCCTTGAGAACAATCCGTACGGCTTTATCGTCGTCAACTACGCAAATTGCGATATGGTAGGTCATACCGGCGATGAGGCTGCTGCGACCAAGGCCGTTGAAGTCACCGACGAGTGCATCGGCAAGATTCTTCCGCGCCTTATGGAGCTTGACGCCCATGTGCTTATTTTTGCCGATCACGGTAATGCCGAGCATATCCGCGGCCACGTGTCGGGGCTTACCAAGACGTCTCACACGCTCAATCTTGTCGACTGCTTCTATGTTGCCAACGACGCAGCCGGCGTAAGGCTTACCCCATTGGCAAAGCTTTCCGCGGTGGCGCCTACTGCGCTTCAGATGATGTCTATACCGGTTCCGTGCGAGATGACCACACCTTCGCTTCTTGCAGGCAAGGAGGCTTGGTCCAAAACGTCGCTTAATATTTAATGCGACTTTCAGCTGCGATAGCCATTGCTCTTGCATGCTCATCCGTAATGGCGGGTGTAAGCGTGAGCAAGCGCTATCGCAGTCCTCGCAATCCTGAGCGTGAAGTGCGCAAGTCAACGGAATTGATTGTGCTTCACACAACGGAGGCTCCCGAAAAAAGTTCATTGCGTCATGTGTCCCACCGGGGGCTTTGCCATTACTGCGTCACCGAAGATGGAATGATATATCAGGTGGTCGATCGCAACCGTGTGGCATTCCACGCGGGCAGGTCGATGTGGAACGCCAAAGAGGAGCTCGACAACGTTTCCATAGGCATAGAATGTGTCGGTTATCACGACAAAGTCATGCCGCTCAAGCAGATTAAGGCAATACGTGATTTGGTGGCGGAGCTGCAGGCCGTGTATTCAATACCCGACGACAGGGTTGTGACACACAGTCAAATAGCATATGGCGACAAGAACAAATGGCAGAAGCACAAGCACCGCGGAAGGAAGCGTTGCGGTATGCTTTTTGCAATGCCGAGCGTTCGCTCGTCGTTGAAACTTGATACGCGCGCGGCGTTCGATCCGGATGTAAAGGCAAAGCGCCTTGTCGTTGCCGACAGGTATCTTGCACAGGCCCTGTACGGCTCTGTGGACACGATGCACAAGACTTACGGCAGGGGCAGGGTAAAGGGTGTCGACCCCACAAAATCGACTTTCGGCAAAAAGCCGCCCGCCGTCGCGGCAAAGGCAAGCCCTCCGGCTCCCGCGGCAAAAGCGCCGCCGCCGAAATCCGCGCCGCCAACGGCCGCCGCTCAAATGAAAAACGTTGTGCCCAAATCAATTTCCGATTTGAATGCGCAGGGCTATGCAGTGATGGGCGTGGTGAGCAAAACGAAGCTTCCGCTTAATATCGTGGGTAAAGAGTGGAATTCGAAGGATACATATTATCTTAGGCGCGGTAAAGTAATTTCCGGCGATAAAATTGACCCAAAACGAGTAGTGGAGGGAATGTCCATATGGAGAAAGAAGTAGCGTCATCAGACGGGGTTGAAAACCTTGTCATTATCGGAAGCGGTCCGGCAGGGCTTGCCGCAGGCATCTATTCCGCCCGTGCAGGATTAAAGCCCCTGCTTATAGAGGGAATGCTTTCCGGCGGCCAGCTTACGCGGACGGACGAGGTGGAGAATTTTCCCGGCTATGCAAATCCGGTGTCCGGCATGGATTTGATGTCTTCAATGCGTGCGCAGGCTGAACGTGCCGGCGTGCGCATTGTCATGGATGAAATTTCATCAGTTGATTTTTCTGCACCGGTTAAACGCCTGTCGGGAATGATGGGCGGGATTTCCGCCAAGGCGGTTATAGTGGCGACCGGCGCCGATGCGAAGTGGACGGAGCTGCCGGGCGAGGCAACGTACAAAAACCGCGGCGTAAGCGCATGCGCTGTGTGCGACGGAGCGTTTTTCAGGGGGGCTGATGTCGCCGTGATAGGCGGTGGCGATACGGCACTCGGCGACGCTCTTTACCTTTCGCGTATTGCAAAATCGGTAAGCCTTATTCATCGCCGCGACGCGTTTAGGGGTGCGAAGGTTTTGGCAGAGCGCGTAGCCGCCACCGGCAACATAAAGATTTTTTGGAATACGACGGTAGAATCGTTTGTCGGCGAGGGCGGACGCCTTTCGTCTCTCAGGCTTTCGCAGGGGCGTACGATCGATGTGGCGGGCGCGTTTGTGGCTATCGGCCATAAACCGCAGACAGGGTTTCTCGGCGGAGCTCTTAAACTTGACGGCGCCGGTTACATAGTGTCTGAACGTACGCATACGAGTGTTGAAGGCGTTTTCGCGGCAGGAGATTGCGCCGACCCGTATTACAAGCAGGCAGTGATAGCCGCCGGTACAGGTGCGCAGGCGGCTATAGAAGCGCAGCATTTTCTTCAAGAAGGAGGTTATCTATGATCATTGATGTTAATGAGGATAAATTCGAATCGACAATAGCAGAAGGTGTAGTGCTTGTTGATTTCTGGGCGCAATGGTGCGGTCCATGCAAGATGCAGGGTGCAATTCTCGAATCGAAGGTGGCTGCGCAGCGCGAGTCCGTCACAATCGCCAAAGTGGATATCGACGGGAACATCGCTCTTGCGCAGAAGTTCGGCATCATGTCCATCCCCGCATTGAGGATCTTCAAGAGCGGAAAGCTTGTTGCGTCGTTTGACGGAGTAACCAAGGCAGAAGATATTATAGACGCTATTGACAACGCTTAAAGGCGGCTCCTATGCCTATGCCTATTGTTGAAAAATTGACGGAATTGGTGCGCCAGTGCAGCACTTCATTGCCCGACGACGTTGAGCATGAGCTCGCTCTTGCCGCACAGCGCGAACCGGAAGGCTCGTCCGCTAAGGTGGTATTGGAGACAATCCTTGAGAATTGCGCGCTTGCCCGAAGGAATTCCACACCTCTATGCCAGGATACGGGCACGTTGACGTTTTTCGTTGATTCGCGTCTGCGTCATGAGGTTACGCGTGAGGCTGTATGCCAGGCTGTCGCCGCGGCTACAGCAAAGGGCTACCTGAGAAAAAACTGTATCGATTCGGTCACCGGCAGGTCGTACGACGAAAACGTTGCCGAAGGAGCGCCGGTTATTCATTATGTCGAGCCGGAACGTGACGATTCAAGAGCGTCTGTTACATTGCTTATGAAAGGCGGCGGCTCCGAGAACATGTCGCGACAGTATTCGTTGCCCGACCCGTCAATCGGTGCGGGGCGCGATCTGCAAGGGGTTGAAAAGTGCATTCTCGATGCAGTTGTAAAGGCTCAAGGCTACGGTTGCGCTCCCGGTATTATAGGTGTCTGCATCGGAGGCGACAGGGCTACCGGTTATGAGACGGCGAAGGAGCAGCTGCTGAGGCCATTGGGCGATTGTTCCCCCTCGGAGGTGCTGTCTCAAATGGAGAAGTCGCTTCTTGAAAAATCAAATTCTCTCGGGATCGGTCCGATGGGGCTTGGAGGCCGTACTACGCTGCTTGGCGTGAAGATTGCCGATCGTCCGCGCGTCCCGGCGAGTTTTTTTGTCACCGTGGCGTATATGTGCTGGGCGCTTCGCAGGAGGACGCTTTTTGTATGATAGAACTTAAATATCCGTTTGACGAAAAGTCGATAAGAGCTCTCAAAGCCGGCGACGCGGTAAGCATATCAGGCGTCATTCATACCGGTCGCGACAAGTTTCACAAGTATTTTGCCGACGGCGGAAATATCGATGTGGACTTTCGCGACGGAGCGATTTACCATTGCGGCCCCGTTGTCGTGCGCAATGGCGGGCAGTGGCAGGTTGTTGCCGCGGGGCCGACGACATCGGTGCGGGAGAATCCGTATGAGCCGGCATTTATCGCCGCTTCGGGCGTTCGCATTGTAATCGGAAAGGGCGGCATGGACGCTGCAACGCTTGAGGCCATGCGCAAGTACGGTTGTGTTTACGTGCAGGCCGTTGGCGGCGCCGCCGCCCTGTCTGCGGCAAGCGTGAAAAAAGTGCTCGGCGTGTCGTTTCTTGATGAATTCGGCTCTGCGGAAGCGTGCTGGCATTTTGAGGTCGAGTCGTTTCGCGGAATCGTCGCCATGGATTCTTCTGGGGTCAGCCTTTTTGAAAAAGTCGCACTGCAGTCGCAGGATAATCTGAAGAAAATCATATCGGAGGCTTCGTCCGAAAAAGCCGGGGGCCTCAGGAATTGAGTTTTCCCGTAGAGGAGAAGATCGGCGAAATTAGACGCGCTCTCGCCGCCAACAGGTCGGTTGTGTTGACTGCGCCGCCGGGCAGCGGCAAAACCACATGCGTTGCGCCTGCGCTTTTGGACGAACCGTGGCTTAAGGGTAAAAAAATAATAATGCTCGAGCCGCGCCGCCTTGCCGCCCGGAATTGCGCTGCGTATATCGCCGGCAGGATGGGTGAGGCTGTTGGCGGGCGTGTAGGCTATCAAGTCAGGCTCGAGCGCAAGATCGGTCCGTCAACGCGTCTTGAAGTGCTAACGGAGGGCCTGCTGACACAGAGGCTTCTCGCCGACCCTGAACTGACTGGCGTGGGGCTTGTGATTTTTGATGAATTTCACGAGCGTTCGCTATCGTGCGATTTGAGTTTTGCGCTGGCGCTTGAAGTCAGGCGTGCCTTGCGTCCTGATCTGCGCATGCTTGTCATGTCGGCAACACTTGACGCCGATGAAGTTTCCGCTCATCTCGCCGATGCCGAGGTCGTGCGGGCTGAAGGCAGAATGTTCTACGTTGAAACGCGTTATCTCGGCGATGTTTCAATGACGGCGGCGGTATCGCGCGCATTAAATGAGACGGATGGAGATGTTTTGTGTTTTCTGCCGGGAGAGCGCGAGATTAAAAGGGCGGCTGAAGCGCTTGCAGGGATTGCCGGGTGCGAGATTCTGCCGTTGTACGGCGCACTCCCCAAGGAGCAGCAGGATAGGGTTTTCGAGGCGTCGTCATCGCGGAAAGTCGTGCTTGCAACGTCAATCGCCGAGACATCCATTACAATACCGTCAATCACATGTGTCATTGACTGCGGGCTTATGCGTATATCGGCATTTTCGCCTGCCACGGGCATGAACGCTCTTGTGACAGTGCCGCTGTCACTTGACCGGGCCGAGCAGAGGCGAGGCCGCGCAGGTCGCGTGCGCGAAGGTGTATGCTACAGACTGTGGGACGAAATGTCCGAGAGGGCTAGGCCGCAAAAGTCGCTGCCCGAGATATTGGATGCCGATTTGTGCCCGGCCGTTCTCGCATGCGCATCGTGGGGCGCATATTCCCGTGAAGACATCCCCTGGATGACGCCGCCGCCCGCGAGCTCGTGGGAATATGCCGTGGGCCTTCTACGTTCGCTCGGGGCCTTTGATGGAAGCGGCCGGCTCACTTCAAAGGGTGAGGCGATGGCAAAACTTCCAATGCATCCGCGTATTGCAAACATGGTGATGGAGTCGGCGTTCCCCGACGTGGCCGTTCTTGCGGCAATTATCGAAGAGGGAGCTCGCACCCGTGAAACAGATATTCGAAAAATTCTTGACGGTGTCCTGGAGGGCGCATCCTCGGGTTCCCGCAGGATATTGCAGCTGTCAAAACGTTTTTCGTCGCACTGCAGAGGCACAAGGCATCTTTCGGAAGGCGCATCTCTGGCTCTTGCCTATCCAGAGCGCATTGCGAAAAATCGCGGTAACGGCAGCTTTGTTATGGCTTCCGGCAGGGGTGCGGTTTTAGATCAAGACGACAGCCTTTCAAAAGCGGAGTTTATCGTTTGCTGCGAACTTGACGCGCGCGTGGGCAATGCCAAGGTCTTTCTCGCCTCCCCCATTGAACGGGCGGAGGTGGAAGCGCTGTTCTCGTCCGATATTGTGGAAGAAGAGGTTTGCCGATGGGACAGGCGCACCGACAGCCTGCACGCGTCCCTTTGTCGTAAACTGGGCAGCATTGTCCTGTCGGAGCGCCCGCTTAAAAGTTCATTCTCGTCACAATCTGTCCAAGCGGTTCTTTCCGGTATAAGAATGAAAGGAGTGGGCAATCTTCCATGTTGGACAAAAGAGGCGCGGCAGCTGGTCGCACGGGTCAATTTTGTCCACAGGCATCTTGCGTCGACGGAAGGCGGCTGGCCGGAAATAACAGACGAGATTCTGCTTGAGAATCTTGACGGCTTTATAGGCGGAGTCTCGAAGTGGAAAGACCTTGAAAACATAGATTTGTTTAGGGTTGTCGACTTTATTCTTGAAAGCGCGGGGCATAGCAGGCGCGAACTTGACAGACTTGCCCCGAAAACCATTACAGTCCCGACCGGCAGCAGCATTGCTGTAGACTACGAAGGGGACGAGCCGACTGCACAAGTTAAATTGCAGGAGTGTTTCGGGATGATGCTTTCACCAAAAGTTCTTGCCGATAAAATGCCTGTAGTGATGACATTGCTTTCGCCCGCCTGCCGCCCGATACAGATCACAAAGGATCTTGCGGGATTCTGGAAGGAGGGTTATCCGCTTGTGCGCAAAGACATGCGCGGGCGTTATCCCAAGCATTACTGGCCGGAGGATCCGTTTACCGCTGTTGCAACCCGCCGTACGGTAAAAAGATAAAAGGAAGGCCGCATTAATGCGGCCTTCCTTTCAGTATATGCTGAAGCCTGATTTTTATTTCTTAGCTTCGCTCTTGGGCGCTTCGGGAGCCTTGGTCTTATCGGGAGGAAGGACAGACTTGAACTCCTCGATTACATTGAGTTTAGACTCCTTGACCTTTTTAATGATAAAGGTGTTGATGGCCTCAC
>JAZOTG010000221.1:0-7515 GCA_045657505.1 Kiritimatiellia bacterium
GATCTCGCCAGCCTTGCCGAGCTTCTTCACATTATCCATGAGCATAACTTCAATAGCCATTTTCGAACTCCTTTCGATTAAGCCATGAGGCCCATGTTGCGCGCACGCTTTACACCCTGACGAATCTGACGCTGCTGAGCGGCGGTAACGCCGGTAATGCGAGCAGGAAGAATCTTACCATAATCAGTGATGTAGTAGCTGAGCGTTTCAATATCATTAACGTCGATCTGATCCTTAGGACCGAGCGGCGGACGCTTTCTCGCGGCGAATTCTTCACCTGCTGAGCTGTTAGATTTTTTGAAAGCCATTTTGGTTTTCCTCTGTTAGATTGTTATTTACGTGTATCAGAACGGGATATCATCAGGGTCGCTCTCAAGCGAACTAGGCACGATAGGCGCCTCATGACGCTGAGGACCACCACCAAGGCGATCTCCCTGCGGGAGGAACTTAATCGTTGAAGCTCTTACTTTAAGCTTCTGGTGCTTAACACCATCCTTTTCCCATGAATCCATCTGCAGACGACCCTCAACAAGAATCGTTCTGCCCTTCGATAGGTACTGCCCACAAAGTTCGGCGAGCTTATCCCATGCATCGACATCAACGAACACGGGAAACTCTTGAATCTGACCATTACGATCTTTACGACGCTCGTTAACCGCGATACCGAGACGGGCGACTTTCATGCCGCTCGCACCAGTTGCGCGAACATCGGGATCGCGCGTCAAATTACCCATCAGGATTACTTTATTGAAAGAGGCCATAACCCGTTCCGTTCTTTTTAAGCTTCAACTGCGGCAGCGGCAGCAGCATCCTTCTTGGCCTGACGTTCAGCACGCTGAGCGCGCTCCGCGACGATCTTAGCCTCACGGCGCTCGTCAACCGCGAGAATCTGAACGCGGAAGACTTCTTCGACGAGACGATAGCGAGCGAGGAGTTCAGAAACCTTAGCAGGATCAAGCTCCATGCGAACCTTTACGTAAACACCGTTGTCCTTCTTGGACATCGGACGAGAAAACATACGCTTTCCGAGCGACTCAGTCGTGAGTATGTTACCACCAGCACGAGTGACTTCAGCAAGAGCCTTCTCGAGGTTAGCGTTCAAGGCATCATCCTTAGAGATGCCGACGAAGATATAGAGAGCATCATACTTCTTCATTACTTCTTCTCCTCATCCTTACCCTTCTTAATCACATCGGGCGACTTGTCGCCAGCAGCAGAAGCCGCATCAGCAGGAGCCTTAACGACAGCAACTGCGAGCTCGCCGCGCGTAACGATCGTCTGCTTCTCACCGAGCTGGAGATCGCGAACGAAGAGCGTCTGGTCGAGACCGAGCTGGGAAACATCAATAATGAACTTCTCAGCGATATCTTCAGGGAGGCAGTCAACTTCGATCGTACGAAGAGCCTGCTGAAGAATGCCGCCGCCGATCTTGACGCCGACCGCTTCGCCGGTCAAGTAAAGCGGAACTTTGACGCGAACCTTCTCGGTGAGAGAAACTTCACTGAAATCCACGTGAATGGGAGTGCCGGCGAGAACGTCGTTCTGCATTTCGCGCATGAGCGCAGGCACTTCCCTGCCATCCATGTCAAGCGTGACGAGCAACTGCTTGCTGGCGCGTCCGCGCATTGCCATCATGAAGTCGTGAGCAGGAAGCTTGATAAGCTCCGTACCGCCCTTCTTCATCTTCATCACCGAGCCGGGAATCATACCCGTACGGCGCAAACGGCGAACTGCACCTGTACCCTGTTCGGTACGGACGGCCGCCTTGATTTTGATCTGAGCCATTTTTTACCTTGGTTTTGTTTTTAGGTCGCGTACTCTCGCGCACACGCGCTACACTCCGCAACAAATTGGGGGATATTATATCAAAAAAGTTGGTTTAACCGCAAATCAACTTGCCTAAAAATGGAATTTTTCTTATTCCTGCCGAGAAAAGCACCGAAATCACAAACGAAACAGCCGCGGTAAGAGCGATTGAAGCCGGTGTGGACATTAACGGACGAACATACGCAAAAACCTGATTGAGAACAAACATATGCAGCAAATACGCTCCAAAACTCGCCTCAGAAGCCGGGCGGACAATCTTTTGATATATGAAACCGTGCGCATCAATTTTTGAAAGCATGGCAAAAACGCTTATTGAAGCAAGCGCCACTCCAAGGGAACAATACTCAATGCTAGTCTCCCAGCGCACAGCGAATGCATACGGGGCCTTAAATGGAAATTCTGTTATTTTTAAATAAAATGGAACGCCAAGAAGCGCTATACCCGCCAGCCAGACAGGAGCATACAGCGAAAACATTTTTGCAAACGGACAATCCGCAGAAAATTTTCTGAACCAGAGCCCGACAAGCATATAACCGGCAAAGCCGCTTACATAATGGAACGCTCCGAAACCATTCCACGGGCACTCACCCCACAAATATGGAATCGCCCCGAACACGGGCTCACCTGCGACAGTTTGCGATATTACACGCAAAAACGGGAATGTCGCCGTAAACAACCATAGCCCTATCCATCCGGCGAGTTCACGCTTGCCGACTTTTTCGGCCCACGGGGAGAGGAGCGGCATTAAAATGTAAAGGCCAATCAGCATAGGGACAAACCACAAATGGCCACCCACATCCATTGGAAAATTGAATGCCGCCGCCCGCCAGTTGCCATCATAAAACCAAATATAAGCCGAAGCCCAGAATAAGAATGGAACGGCGACTCTGAACAATCTGCGCCGGAAAAAATCGGCGGTCGAAACTTTTAGCGGGAAAAGCAGATAGCTTGACGCTATCACAAAAAGAGGCACGCACACACGGCAAAGACACTCAACTACCGTGACACACGCCAAATCAAAACGGCTGGCGACATATGTGCCTTCACTGCAAAGATAATAAGGCTCGCACGAATGAATAACCATTACCATAAAACACGCAATCAATCTCAGATAATCGAGAAACACAACGCGCTTGTTACTGCACATAACCAATCTCCGTTTTGATTTTACAGAAAATCGCTTGTCACAACAAATGTCACAGGCACATCAAGTTCAGTCTGGGGAATCTCGCCAAGCACCTGAAATGAATACGCCACTCCGATTTTGACAGACCGCTCGTCTGCCGACGAAAGCATTCTGTCGTACCATCCTCCGCCATAACCGAGCCGGCGGCCGCTACAGGTGTAGGCCAAGGCCGGGACAACCCAGAGCCCTACGACCTCGGGAGACACTTTCAACGCCGTTTGCGGAGGCTGGAGCACTCCCATAGGACCGACTTCCAGCCGCTCACGCTCAGCACCCGGCAGAGTCGCCAGCTCGTAATCGACACCATTCCAGCGCGGAACGACAACCGGCAGACCTAAAACCATACATCTTCGGACAAACGGAAGAATATCAATTTCGGACAATGTCGGCAGATACGCTGAAACAATGGTCGCAGGAGGCAGTTTAGATGCAAGCGAAAAAAGTTTATTGTTGATTTGCTCGTCGGCCGAATTCTTCACATCCGGCTCAAGCGCATTACGCTTATTGCGCATTGAACGGCGAACAACCGTCTTTACTGAAACTATTGAATCCATCGAACAGGCATTATTTCACGGCCGCGCGCTCGCGGAGAGCCCTGTCGACATCGGGAACGGCCGAAAGAAGCGTTCGCGTATATTCGCTCGCCGGTGCGGCAAACACCTGCTCACTCGGCCCCGAATCGACAAATACGCCTCGCTCCATGACATAAACCCTGTCGCACACGTTTTTCACAACAGCAAGGTCGTGCGCTATGATCAATATGGAGAGGCCAAGATCGTTGCGCAAATCCCGGAGCAGATTGAGCACTCTTGCTTGCACTGAAACATCAAGCGCAGAGACAGGCTCGTCCGCCACAAGAACATCCGGCTCAAAAGCCAACGCCCGCGCAATCGAAACCCTCTGGCACTGACCGCCAGACATTTCACGCGGATACTGGTCAAGCACGGCAGGACTCAACCCTACATACGACAACAGCCGCATCACCCTGTCGGCGACAGGTTCATCGGTCTTTGGAACGCCCCGACCGTGCTTCAGCACCTCAAACAGGCACTGCCTTATAGTCATACGCTGGTTAAGCGAGCCTACAGCATCTTGAAAAACCATCTGCATCGATTTAGCCGAACACTCAACACTGCCGGATGATTTCTTCTCAATGCCCATTAGCGCCTTGGCAATAGTGGACTTGCCGCTGCCCGACTGCCCGACAATACCGACGATCTCCCCTTTTCCTAATTGAAACGAAACGCCTCTTACAGCCTCGAATGCGCCGTACGAAACTTTCAGATCTTTAACATCCAGCAGATTCATTTTTCAGGCCTTAAAAAGCGAATTCTTGCAATTGTCAAGGTCGGCGACACGGCCGCGAATCGAAGCGCGAACCATATCGACCCTCTTTTCGTAGACAGTCATGTCTATCCCCGACGTAGTTCCCTCATGCGTCTTGGCGGCGACGGCCGTATCGGGATCTTCGTCTCCGAGGCGTTCGAGATGGTCGCGCACATCGTGATAGGCGTCGCGCCACGGCATTCCTGCGGCAACCTTGCGCAAAGCGGCATCTGTAGCAAAGACCCCCGGCGTAAACGCCTCTCTGCAGGCGGTCGCGTCGACTGATGTTCCCGAAACCACTTTTTTAAGAATGCGCAATGTCGTACGAGTAATATCAAGGCCCTTCATATAAAGCCACTTGCAATCCTGCAGGTCGCGATTATAACCGCCGGGCATGGCATGCAAAAGGGAAAGAGAAGCCGTCTGCAATCCAAGCACTTGAGCAGCCTTGGAGCGAACAAGCTCAAGAACATCAGGGTTGAACTTCTGCGGCATTATCGAACTTCCCGTGCAATACTCGCGCGGCAATTTGAAATAGGCGAATTCCGGCATTGAGAAAATTATCAAATCCTCGGCAAGGCGCGAGAGCACCGCCATGAGCTGCGCCAACGCCGAAAGAAGCGCCGCCTCGCATTCGCCGCGCGCCATCGAAGCACCGAAGCAATTGTGGATTGAACGCGAAAACCCAAGAAGAGCCGTAGTGCGCGATCGGTCAAGCGGCAGCGGCACTCCATAGCCCGCGGCAGACCCAAGAGGATTGAGATCGGCAAGTCTGTACGCCGCTTCAAGATTTTCAATCTGATCGGCAATCATTTCGGCATGTCCGCTCGCCCACATCTCAACCGACGAGGGCATCGCAGGCTGGAGATGCGTACGCCCTACAAGGGGAATGCGGCCGTTAGCACGGGCAAAATCGAGCAACGAACCGACGAGATCAAGCGTCTCAGATTCCGCCTTGAGAACAGAGGACTTCATGTGAAGCCTCACATCCACGGCAACCTGATCGTTGCGGGAACGGCCGGTGTGAATCTTTTTGCCAAGATCTCCGAGGCGCTCCGTAAGAATCCTCTCCACGGCCATATGCACATCCTGATCGTCAACGCGAATCTCAAAATCGCCCTTTTCGATTTCACCTACGATTTTACCAAGATTCTCGCGCACGAGCGCCGCTTCTTCACCTGTAACAACCGGGGCCGGCAGTTCCATTTCAGAAAGCATGGTCACATGGGCGGCCGTTCCCATGCAGTCCCACACGGCAAGCTCAAGATCGAGAACTGGGTCGTCGCCAACGGTGTAGGAAAGAATATCCGGATCGACCGTATTGTCGGTTATTGTCTTTTGCGTGTTTGAAGTCTTCATCTTTTTCTTCCTTGATCGTACTTCCGGGCCTCCTCTAAAGCTACATTGAGCTTGATATCGGCCGATTCAAGCATGTGTAAAAGCTCCTCTTTGCTTTTTTTTGCCTTTGCCAGTTCAAAAAGAAATTCGGAATAGGCCTCTGCCGCCGACGCGAGATGCTCACCGCGCCCGCCTCCATATGCGATCATCTGCGGAGCCTTCAGATACGCCACATAACGCACTGTCGGATCGAGCTTGAAAATGTCAAGCGCCTGCGAGAATGAGCAACGTCTGTATTTGCCTGCCAAAGGATACTTGTACAACAACGGATAAAGGCATAAGCGGGAAGCAAAACGCAACACGTCACTTTCACGCGCAACGCCAGGCTGCAGCACCGTCCGACAGAGCTTCAGCATTTCCTCGTCATCGCCGTCGGTTTTTTCGCCGCTAACCCATCTGTCAATCTCATTGTATTTATGATCGATTCTCAGCTGCGGATTCGAATCGCGCAATATCCGCTTCGCCTCATCGTCGCTGATTTTTTCTCCGGCGACGGCAAAACAATACGCTTTGACCACTTCGAGCTTCAGGCGCTCTATGTCAGAATAAGCGGGCGCCGGAAGGAATATGCGGGTGCAGCAGGAGCCGTCCCTTCGTTTGAACGGACGCGAGACAACCGATGTGTCGTTGGTACGCGTATCGCCAATCACAACCATAATGCCGGCATCGGAATATTTAGAAGGCCTGTTTGTGACACTCGACAAAAGCGCGATATCGGCCTTTGACGAAGCTATCTCGTCGCACAGCCTTGAGACAAAGGAGGCGACCGGCATCTGATATTCCTCTCGCATGTCTGCAGAGCAATGGGCGTAAACCTGAACCAACCCCGCACAGCGCGTAACGGGGTAAGCGCGCATCCGTTCAATAAGCTCCGAACGCGACAATGTCGCCGCCAATATGAGAGAAAGAAGAAACATCAATTTTTAAGACTTGCGCCCGTGGATGCATTTCCGACAAAATGCTGATATCGCGAAAGCCACCCGCTTGATATGCGTGGAATCCATTTTTTCGCATTCTTCGCACGCTTTGAAATTTCGGCCTTGGAAATATTGGCGTTAATTGAACGATTGGGGATGTCGATTGTAATTTCGTCGCCATCCTTAAGAAGCCCTATGAGCCCGCCCTCGGCAGCTTCCGGCGAAACATGCCCGACGCAAGCCCCGTGTGTGGCACCGGAAAAACGGCCGTCAGTTATCAATGCCACACTTTCGCCAAGTCCCTGCCCGATTATATATGAGGTCGGCGCAAGCATTTCCTGCATCCCCGGACCGCCCTTCGGCCCTTCGAACCTGATTACGACCACATGCCCGGGCTTAACTTTACCGGAAAGGATTCCGCTGCACGCCTCCTCCTGAGAATCAAAACAAATTGCTTTGCCGGTAAAGCACATCATTGACGGAGCGACTCCTCCCTTCTTGACCACCGAACCGTGCATCGCGAGATTGCCCCACAACACCGCCAAACCGCCATCTTTCGAATAGGCGTTGTCAACAGTGCGGATAACATCGTCATCTGCAATTTCGGCCGCCTTAATCTGCGCTCCGAGCGTCTTGCCCGAAACAGTGGGAGCGTCTAAATGCAGGTAGAGCCGCTTAGGCGACTTTGCGGCATAACTGGCAATACACTTAAGAACCGCCATAATACCGCCGGCCCTGTCGACGTCGGCAACATGATAGTGCCCCGACGGCGCCACCTTGCAAACATACGGAGTAACGGCCGAAATTTCGTTCATGCGCTTGAGAGAATAGTCGACGCCCGCCAAGTCGGAGGCCAAGCGG
>JAZOTG010000222.1:0-13678 GCA_045657505.1 Kiritimatiellia bacterium
CTCGCGAAGGGCGCATAGCCATCGACGGGATTGATCTGCGAGATATAAAGTCATCGTCGGTACATTCGCTTGTTGGCGCCGTTCTGCAGGAGACTGTACTGTTTAACGATACAGTTGCGGCGAATATCAGCTACGGCATCAAGGGTGCGAGCATGGAAGATATCGTGCGCGCGGCAAAAATGGCGAATGCGCACGATTTTATCATGGCCCATCCCGATGGATACAATAGAAAAGTCGGCGAAAAGGGCTTTGCTCTTTCTGGCGGCGAACGTCAGCGCATCGCAATCGCCCGTGCCATTCTTCTTAATCCTCCGATTCTTATTCTGGACGAGGCGACGAGCGCTCTTGACACTGTAACAGAGCACCTCGTACAGGAGGCTCTCGATGGACTGATGGCAAATCGCACCACGTTTGCCGTGGCGCACAGGCTTTCAACGGTCAGGAACGCCGATATGATTCTTGTCATGGAAGGCGGCAGAATTGTCGAGCGCGGTACGCACGGGCAGCTTTATGCCGCAGGCGGGGTCTATCGCAGTCTGTGCGACATACGTGTTAAGTGAGGGCGTGATATGGTGCTGTCGTCGGTAGGGCTTTCGGAAATTTTAGAGTTTGCCATGCTCCTCGCGTTCGGATGTTCATGGCCGTTCGCAATTTGGCGTACGCTAAAGGCAAAGCGGGTCGACGGCAAGTCGCCGCATTTCATGGCAATAGTGATTTTCGGGTATTTGTGCGGAATATCGGCCCATGTCGTAGAGGGCACAAAGTTATGGCTGTGCATTGTCTATTTGGTAGACATGGGGCTTGTTTCCACTGACCTGCTTCTTTATTTCCATTATTCACGAAAGAATAGAAAATGAAGGTTTTTGTAGCCACACACAATAAGCATAAACTGCGCGAAATAGCTGAGATATTCAGCGGGTTCGAAATTGTCGCAGACGATCCTCAGGGCGTTGAAGAGACAGAAGACAATTTCACGGGCAACGCATTGATAAAAGTCAGGGCCATTGCTTCGCGGCATGCCGGTGAATGGTGTATGGCAGATGATTCCGGCCTTGAAGTGGAGGCGCTTGGCGGTGCGCCCGGTGTGCGCAGCGCAAGGTATTCGGGTGATGAGGCGACAGCCGAAAAGAACAACTCGCTTTTGCTTGCAAATCTTAGCGGCGCGGAAAATAGGAGGGCGAATTTCGCCTGTGCAATCGCTCTTGTCGATCCGCAGGGGCGCGAGCATACTGCAGTCGGAAAAGTTTTCGGCAGAATTTCAGAGACGCTTTCGGGTGCGGAAGGTTTCGGCTACGATCCGCTTTTTATCCCCGACGGTTATGAAAAATCGTTTGCCGAGCTTTCATCAAACGAGAAGAACGCCATTTCTCATCGCGGCAGAGCGCTCGCTGAAGCCTATCGGATAATGTGTCCGCCTGAAAAGGGTGTTTTCAAGCCGTTCTTAAAGCTGTTCAGGGCGGTAAACATTCCCACTGTCCCCGGAGATGTCCTGGTAGGGGCCGCCGCCGCAGTTCTCGCTCTCGGCGAGGGCGCATACGTCTCCCAAAAGGTTGCGTTTGCTTCCGTGTCGTCCATCCTGCTGTATATGTTTGGCCTTGCCGATAATGACATAGTGGGGGCAAAGACCGATCGCTCCCGCCCGATACCCGCCGGTGAAATTTCATTATTGTCGGTCAGGTGGGCTCGCTCTCTGTGCTGGTTTGCTGCTCTTGTCTGCGCAGCTGTAGGCAATTTGCCGCCGGCCTGGTGGGTTGCGGCACTTGCTCTTTATTGCTCTATAATCTTGTACAACCGCACAAAGCGTCCTGTTTTGATGGGTCTATGCCGCGCATTGAACGTGTTATGCGGTGTCGGAGCTCTTGCGTCGCCTAAGTTTCTCGGCGGAAGTAAACTTTTCGTTTATTCCGGGGCGGTTTGCGCTGTGTGGTTTGCCTATGTTACATTTTTGACATGGTATGCCTCAGATGAGAGTGTTAATCCGTCCAAAAAACCGCTCGTTTCGTTTTTGATTGGCGCTATTGTCTATCTTCAGCTTGTAACATTGCTCATTGGCGCGCTTGCGTTTCCGCCTACTGCCGCACTTCAGCATCTGCTGCTTACAGGTGCGGTACTTCTGATTGTGCTGCGATTGTTTAAAAGATTTATGCCAAATATCAGTGCAACATAAATAAATGATATAATTAACCGAAAATCAATAATATTTGACGATGGATACTGATATACCATTTTTGCTTTCACTCGTTTTTGTCTTAGGCGGCTTGGCGCTTCTGACATATTCGAGCGATTTGTTTATTGTGGCATCTGCAAAGATTGCCCGGGCCTTGGGCATATCGCCGTTTATTATAGGAATGGTGGTTATTGGATTCGGTACAAGCGCTCCGGAACTTTGCGTCAGCACCATGTCGGGGATAGCAGGGCATTCCGGACTTTCCATCGGGAATGCGTATGGAAGTTGCATATTCAACATTGCCGCGATTCTCGGTATTTCTGCGATTATCTGTCCGATACTGGTAAAGCGGAGTGTCGCCTGCATAGCCGGACCGATTCTTGCCGCTATCTCTATTCTCTCGTTCTTTCTGCTTCGCGACGGCGTTTGCTCCCGTGTCGACGCCGCTGTGCTTCTTTCGATTTTTGCGGTGTTGCTTCCGCTTTATTGCTGGTTTGACTCAAAAACAAAGCCCGCAGAAGCCCCCGGCAGCGAAGAGACCGCAGATTCCGGTGCGAAGCGGTGTGTTTTTTGCGATGTTCTCAAATTGGTTTCAGCGCTCGCGCTTCTTATAGGTTCGTCGCATCTGCTTGTCTGGGGGGCGGTGGATATGGCACGCGCCATGGGGGTGAGCGAACTTACAATAGGCCTTACCGTAGTAGGCATCGGAACATCGTTGCCTGAACTTGCCAGTGCAATAGCCGCGGCCCGCAGAAAGCAGCATGAGTTTGTCCTCGGCAACATCGTAGGCTCCAATTTTTTCAATACGCTCGCAGTCGTCGGTTTAGCCTGTTCGCTTGCGCCTGCAAACGGTTTTTCCGGTTCAATCCTCTACAGGGACATTCCTGTAATGCTGCTGTTGTCGCTTTCAATAACGCTTTTCGGCCTGAGCTATTCCAAAAAGAATGATGTCGGGGTTGTCGGCCGCGCCAAGGGCCTTGTTTGGATAGCTTCGTTCGTGGTGTACTTTGCTTTACTGGCAATTGAAGAATTAAGTAAATAGCGGCAATGGAAAGCTCTTACTCGAAATATTGGATTGCAGGCATAGGCGCATGTTTGTGCCTGATGTTTGCCGCGGTCTTCATGGGTGGGCTTAACCAGGATGAAGGATGGTACTTGTATGCGGCAAATCTTGTCGCGGAGGGCAAGATGCCATATCGTGATTTCTTTTTCACTCAAGGTCCGCTGCTGCCGTTTGTTTACGCTCCGTTTTCATTCGTATGGGACGCACATGGCATAGCGGGTGCCCGCGTTTTCACTGTAGCTGTAGGTCTTGCGGGAGTGTGCCTTGCCTTTCATCTTGCCGGTAGGCTTGCCTTGGGAGGGACTGCCCGCACGACGCGGCTTTTGACGTTTCTTCTTTTAGGGTGCAATCTGTACCATGTGTATTATCTTTCCGTACCCAAAACATACGCTTTGGCCTCGGTTTTCGTGCTCTCAGGTTTCTGCCTTTATGTCAAGGCATTGCATTCGGCAGATCGTTCATTTGCCAGAGGCCTGTTTTTCGCAACGAGCGCGGCGATGTTTGCATTTGCTTCGGGCTGTCGCATAAGTCTCGGGCTGTTGCTTGCGGTATGCGGTGCCGTGCTTCTTTTAAATTTTAAAACGCTGCGCTGGAGTTTTGTTTATTTTGCCTTAGGCGGTTTTGCGGTGCTATTTCTTGTGTACGGGCCATTTGTTTTTGACGGCAAGGCGTTCGAGGGCCTGCTTGCCGCGCAAAAATACCACGCCGCGCGCGAAGGCTCCTCGCCGATGTTTTTCATCGGGAGTTTGAGCCGGCTTGTCAGGTGGTATCTTCCCGTGTTTGTTATATTCGGCATGGCAATGTATTCAGGCGGCTTTTTACGCACGCTTAAAAGCGCTCCGTTTGCGTTGCGCACGTCGAATGCCGCGATATTGCTCGGCTTTGCGGCCGTCTTTGCTGTTCAGATGCTTGCTCCATTCCCCTATGAGGATTATCAGGTGCCAATCTGCCCGCTTCTGGCGATAGCCTCCGCCGTTGCCGTGTGCGCAACTTCGCACGACTCGCACCGCGCCATGTCGTTGCGGGCGGCGGCAATGCTTTCAATAGGGCTGTCGTTTGCCGTTTCGTTCGGTTCGCCTCTCCTTGAAAAGTGGACGGTGGACGGGCAGGACAGGCTGTGGACGCTAAAAAAAGAGAAGAGTGAGCTTGCGCTCCTGCGCGAAGCGGCGCAAAAAATCGAATCTCTCGACCCCAATGGCAAAACATTGCTGACTCAGGATTTGTATCTTGCCATTGAAACATCGCGCAAGGTGCCCGCCGGGCTCGAAATGGGTCCGTTCAGCATTCTGACCGACGAGCAGTGGCGCAGACTTCTTTCAACTACCGATTGCAAGGTAGCGGCGCTTTCAGGGTACACATTCGCAATTGATCCGCCGTCGTGCGTCCAGCGTCCTCTCAATGAGCAGTTCGAATTCTGGAACATTCTCAAATCAAGATATTCGTACGCCGGCAAAATTGATGCGTTCGGGCAGAATTCAACGGCGCTTTTATTCCTTACGCTGAATGGCCGTGAAGAAACTCCGGAGAAGGGCGGCAGCAAATGACGGCAGACGAAATTCGCCGTAAAATAATAAACACCGTTTCCGAAAACGGCGGTCATTTGTCTTCATCGCTCGGAGCGGTAGAGATTGCCATGGCGCTTTGCGAGGTGTTCGATCCTGTCGAAGACAGAATCGTATGGGATGTAGGGCATCAGGCGTACGCGTGGAAAATATTGACGGGCAGAGACGAGCGGTTTTCCACGCTGCGCCGCTATGGCGGCATATCGGGCTTCCCCAATCCGGGAGAGTCGCCGTGCGACGCCGCCGTAGCCGGGCACGCCGGCGTTGCCTTGTCTGTCGCCGAGGGGTATGCTGCCGCACGCGACATAAAAGGCGGCAGGGAGAATGTGGTTGCCGTTGTGGGCGATTCGTCGCTTGTCAACGGTACGAGCTTTGAGGCTCTCAACAACTGCCGTTCTGCCACCGGCAAGGTGATTCTCGTTCTCAACGATAACGGAATGAGCATTTCGAAGCCTGCAGGCAGTTTTTCACGGCTTCTCGGCCGCCTGATTTCGGGCGTCAGGTACAATCGCATGAAGAGCGCGGCAGAGAGCGCCGGGCATGCCATGAAGCTTACGTTTTTACGGCGGGCCTATCACAGCCTTGAAAGCAGAATCAAATCGCTCTTTCTCGGTAATCTTTATTTCGAGCAGTTTGGCTTGCGTTACATCGGTCCCGTCGACGGGCATGACCTCAAGGCGCTGCGTTCGGCATTCACCGTGGCAAAAGAAGACAAGCGCAGCGTTATCGTGCATGTCGTTACCCGCAAGGGTAAAGGTTTTGCTCCGGCGGAGAAAGACCCGACCTATTGGCATGGAGCTTCGCCGTTCAGCATCAGCGACCCGTTATGCAGAAAGCGGCCGGCGGCGCGCACGTGGAGCGATGTGTTTGGAGACGCTCTTTTCGCCCGCGCCGAGAAGGACGATCGCATTGTCGCTCTTACAGCGGGTATGACCGGGGGCACGGGGCTTGCGAAGTTCGCACAACGTTTCCGTAACAGGTTTTATGATGTCGGAATAGCGGAGGGCCATATGGTGTCATTCGCCGCCGGGCTTGCCGCCGGCGGCTTGAGGCCTGTCGTCGCAATATATTCCACATTCCTGCAGCGTGCCGTTGATCAGGTGATGCACGACGTTTGCATTGCAAATCTTCCCGTGGTCTTTTGCGTCGATCGTGCGGGTGTCGTGGGTTCGGACGGAGTTACGCATCAGGGGCTCTACGATATTGCAATGTTTAGAGCAATCCCCAACCTTACAATCTGCCAGGCGCGCGATGCGGAGGATTTCGGCGTTCTGCTTGACGAGGCGCTCAATCGCAACGGTCCAACATTGATAAGGTATCCGCGGGGCGCGGCTCCCGAAAAACTGCCTGATGCTGTTCGGAACCCCTCGTGCGCTCTCTCGATATGGGCCACGGGCGACTCGTACAATAAGGCGCTTGCCGTTGCGGAGCGGTTTTCCGCCGAAGTCGTTTACGCCCGCTACATCAAGCCGTTTGACGGCGAGGCGCTCGCCGAATGCCGCAGGAGAGGCTGTAAGATCGCGTGCATTGAAAACGGTTCTGTCGCGGGAGGTTTGTCCGAAGCGATCGGTGCCGATTATAAATTCGGCTGGCCTGACGCCTTCGTGCCTCACGGCGAGGTTGCCGAGCTTGAGAAGGCTTTCGGCCTTGATGTGGAGTCGATAGTCGCGGCGCTGGAGAGAGCCGGCTTTAAACAGAACGTCTTGGAGGGTGATTAATATGGCTAAGATTCATGGAGTGCCGGGCGAGTGGGCGCGGGTTAAAGGCGTTATTACCGGGCTTGTGCCGGTTTTTGCCGCCGTTTTCGCGCTGGGCGTCGCCGTCACGCTCGCGCTTGTCGGCTCGTTGGTGGTGGGCATGACGCTGCTTCTCGTGTCGCTGTCCGCGGGCTTGTACTGCGCTGTAAAAGGTTTCAGGAGAATTGAGCGGCATTTTCTCGGTGCGCGCGGAGAAGAGCGTGTTGCCGGCATTCTCGCATCGCTTTCTGAGCGTTACCATGTATTCAACGATTTTACGGCCTGCGGAACGAACGTCGACCATGTGGTCGTCGGGCCGGCGGGTGTTTTCGCCGTTGAAACAAAATTCTGGAACGGCAAGGTCACGATCGAGGATGGCCGCATACTTGTGGACGGCGAGCGTCCGTCGCGTCCGCCATTAAGCCAGATTCAGCGCGAGTCGGACTGCGTGAGGCGCGAACTTGAAAAAACGGGATGGCGCGGTGCGGTGACGCCGCTGCTCGTTTTTGCGTCCGATTCGTTCGCTTCGCACATCGCCGAACTTAATGGCGTCGTTGTCATTAATTCCAATCAGATACTCGAAAGTTTTTCAACCGACCGCATCGTCGTCGCGTCAGATGAGATAGATCGCCTTGTAGCACTTATGGAGAATAACGTATGAAGAGGATATTATTTGCAGCAATTGCCGTTGCGGCGCTTTCCGCCGCCGTTTACGGGGGCAAAAAGATCGAGCCCAAGCCGCATTACGGTAAAATAGCATCGCGTATTGCAAAGATGCTTCCGGGCAATCACATACTGAAGCAGCCGTTTGACGATGAAATATCCCGCAGGGCGTGGACAAATATTGTCACGTATTACGATTTTGACCATTCTATTTTCCTGAAGAGCGATCTTGACGCGATGGCGGAGCATCTTACCACTATCGATGACGAGATACGCAACGGTGATGTCAGTTTCGGCTATGAAGTGCACAGTCTGTACATAAAGCGTCTCGGCGAACGCATCGATTTCGCGACGAATTACATTGCCGGCGCCAAGTGGGATTTTTCGGCCGACGAAATGTATAATTTCAAACGCAAGGACGCTGCGTGGCCCGAAACTCGCGAGCAGGCCGAAGAGCATTGGCGTAAGCGCATTAAGAACGAATATCTCTCCATGAAGATTTCTCGCGAACTTGACGCGCAGAAGAAGTCCGGAAAGGCGGCGGCAGAGAAATCGGATGACGACGGTTTTGTGCAGCTGGAACTCACGCCCGAGAAAAGTCTGCTGAAGAAATACGTGCAGTATTATCGCGTGATGGCTGAGCCCGATGAGGAAAATGTGCTGCAGTATTATCTTTCTGCCGTGTGCAGGGCGTACGACCCGCATACCGATTACCTCTCTCCCATGACCGAGGAGGATTTCGAGATGGGCATGAATCTCAAGCTCTGCGGGGTCGGCGCGACATTGATGCTTGACGACGGCGCGCTTAAGATTACGGAGGTAATGCCGGGCGGGCCGATGGATACCGACGGGCGCATCAAAAAAGGCGACAAGATTGTTGCGGTGAGGCAGGGCGAAGGCGAATGGGAAGATATAATGTGGCAGCCCATGAACAAGTCGATTCGTCGCATCCGCGGAGAGAAGGGTTCGCGTGTCACTCTTGAAATTATTCCGCGCAGCGATCCTTCCGGGGCGTCGCGTCGTCGCATCGAACTTGTTAGAGATGAAATTAAGCTTGAAAGTCAGGCGGCGACCGGCCATGTCGAGCGCGTTTCGGTAGACGGACGCATTTTCAAGCTTGGCTACGTCTATCTTCCGAGCTTTTACGGCTCCATGGACAAACTTCCCGGTCAGGAAGGCTTTTTAAGCTGCGCCGCCGACGTAAACAAGTATATAGCCGAATTCAACGCCGAAAATGTCGAGGGCATGGTGCTTGATATGCGCGGCAACGGCGGAGGCAGTCTTAAAGAAGCCGTAATGCTTTCATCATTGTTTGTCTCGGGCGGGCCGGTCGTGGTCGTTCAAGACCGCCGAATTGCCGTGCCGCTCTCAATCCCTCATAACAATCCCGTGGCGTTTACTAAGCCGGTCGTGGTCATGATCGACAGGGCCAGCGCCTCCGCCGCGGAAATTGTGGCCGGACATCTTAAAGACGCCGGCCGTGCCGTCGTGGTGGGCGACGTGCGCACTCACGGAAAGGGGACGGTGCAGACGGTTATGGATCTTTCAAGACGTACCGATAAAAAGGACGAGGCAAGCGGGTCCACAAAAATTACAACAGCGCGGTTCTACCGCATAAACGGCAGCTCAACGCAGGTGAGGGGTGTTGAATCCGATATTCATCTGCCGTCGGTTCTCGATCATCTCGATATCGGCGAAGACAAACTTCCTAATGCGCTGCCGTATTCAAAGCTTGATCTCACCGACTTTAAAAAGGCGTGGAATCTCAATAAATACATTAAAGATCTCAAGGAAAAGTCGACGGCGCGCACATCGGCAAACGAGATGTTTAAAAAGCATTTGGAGAAGGTCGAACATGCCGAAGAAATGTTCAACCGCAAGGTCGTCACGCTGGAGTATTCGAAGCGTAAGGCGCTGATGGTTAAAGACAGACTTATCGGTGACAGCGACGACGAGGATGCAGAGGAGATGGAGTCGCGCCTGTTCAAGCAGCGGGATATTAAAAACGATGTCGTGCTGTCGGAGTCGTTTAAAGTGCTGGCCGATTTGATAGCGCTGAGCAAAGGCGAGGAGATGCCAAAGCCGAAGATAAGCTGGATGGATCTTATTATCGACGAGGAGTAATACGGCGGAGGTGTTGTATGCACATCGTAAAATTTGTAAAAATGCACGGGGCGGGGAACGATTTTGTCCTCATTGACGATCGTGACGGCAAATTTCCTGTGCACGATCACAGGCGTATTGCGGCTATGGCCATGCGTCCTGGCGGCATAGGGTGCGAGGGTGTCATAATTTTACAGAAATCGCTCAAATGCGACTTTAAAATGCTGTTTTTCAATCCTGACGGCACAGAGGCCGAATTGTGCGGGAACGGCTCGCGCTGCATTGCTGCTTTTGCGCGTGAAGTTGGGGCTGCAAAGAATGATACCATGTGTTTTGAGACTGCGGCAGGCATTGTGTCGGCCGAGGCAATAAGTGAAACATTTGTTCGAATATCAATGCCTGAACCAAAAGATTTCGGAGACGACTTTGTCGTGGCGGGCGTGCCTCATAAGATAGTTCCTGTTGAGAATATCGCAAAAGTCGATGTTGAGTTGCAAGGGCGCGACATTCGAATGAGCAGTCAATTCGCCCCCTTTGGGACGAACGTCGATTTTGTGCAGTTCAAAAAGCCTAACAGCATTTATATTCGTACATACGAGCGCGGAGTCGAAGCCGAGACGGGGGCATGCGGTACGGGCGCGGTGGCTTCGTCGGTGATAGGCGTAAAGGACTATGGGCTTGAATTTCCTGTTCATGTCAAAACCGTTCAAGGCTATGATTTGATTGTCGATGGGCAATGGGACGGTGAATCTTTTTCGTCGGTCACTCTTGCTGGCCCCGTAAAGAAAGTTTTTGAAGGCGTTATTGATTGCGACAATCTTGAGTCTGTGTGCGAGTGAAATTGCGGTCCAACTTTGACTCAGCTTGCTTTATGCTCTTTCGCGCTATGTAAAATCTCTTTCGCGCAATGTAAAATCGATGGTTTTAATGGACAAAGTGCTTCTATTTTGTTATATTAGGGACTATGAAGGTTAATTTGTCAAATTAAAAGGTGTAATTATATGAAAGTTGACATTAATAAAATAAGGTCGCGTTTTTTTATTCTCGCTTCCTCACTTGTTGTAATGGCTTCTTCATTGCACGCCGGTCAAAATCTCATAGTAAACGGCGGTTTTGAGTCGAGCGGTGATATTGGAAGTGCTGAATATAAAAAGATTTGCGATGGAGCAAATCTTGGCGCGTGGAAGGCGTTGCGCACATACAATGTCGGTCTGGTGAATGTGCAGAAAGCGCAGTCGTGGCGTTTAAATCAGAATGTGAGAGGAGAGGCAGGCAAATATGTTGTGTATATGCAGGTGACTGGCGATGCCGGCGACTTGAGCCTTATCAAGATGTTGCGATTCCGGAAGCAGGTTTATACCGTTTTTCTGCAAAGGCCGTTGCGCGTTCAAACGGTTATAACGGTAATGTGTACTCCTACAGCCTCGGAGGAACCCGGCTTTACAAAGGCAGTACGATCGATGGCACATATTGGCAAAAATTTGTGCGTGTAGTGCGCATCACTTCTCCGGGTGTCTATCGGGTAGAGGTGAAGTGTTATTGCGCAGACAAAGACCAAATGACAATGTTTGATGATTTTGTTCTCGAGAAGTGCGAAATCACAGACGGAGCCCCTGAAACTCCTGCATTGATTCACCGTTATTCATTCAATGGGAGCTGGGAAAATTCGGTAGAAGGCGCGCCTGCCGCCGTGCCGGTTGGAACCGTGCAACTCGACGACAACAACAAGACCTGCACACTGCTTAATCAATCTATAAATCAAGAGACCGGCGAGGTCACGAAAAATTCCGACTACCTCAGCTTTGGATCAAACCTCCTGCCGGTAAACGGTCAGGCCACACTTGAGTTTTGGTTTACCGAAAATACGGCTCAGTCATGGACGCGCCTGTTCCATAGCGGACCGGGCACTAAAGATATGATGGCGTTTATTCTTCGTACTGATAAAGCAGACGGCAAGCCCTCTATGCGCGTGACGAGTTTTGCGGGCAGCGAAAGTAACGTGACAGGGTCTATGCCGGCTCTGGAAAGCGGCAGGCAATATTATCTCTCCGTCGTTTTTACTCCGATCTTAACCGAACAGGGCGGTACGAGGGTTACGGCATATTTATACGATGCGTCCACAAAAAATTTCCTTGGGAATATTTCTGTGGATGCGCGCGATTGGTCAATGAAGGATTTTAGTCATAGAAACTTTTTTGTAGGCAATAGTCTTTTATGGGGCGATCCTGATGCGATGATTACGGTTGATGAATTAAGAGTGTGGAATGTCGCTTTCTCGGGACAGATGATGGACGCAAGCGTGGCGGCAGGCCCCGATGCCGAGCAGCTTCCAAATCCGCAGAATGCCGTTTCCGTGCCCGAAGAAAATGTATGGGAGGGAGAATCGACAGTAATCGTTGAAGATTCCGTGCGCGGGCTTTCCGGAACCGGCGCAGGCACTTATACCATCAGCTCTGAGTCGCAAACATTTACTGCTCCTGCAAGCGTCACGGATGACAAGGGTCGCACCTGGGCGCCGTCGGGCTACAAGCTTGAACGCTATGATGCGCAGGGTGCTCGCTGGTTAATTGAAAAGACGGGGGCTGAAACTGCGGTTGTTTGCGAAAACAGTCAAAAGTGGGAGCGTGCGCGTCTTACCTGGCAGTGGAAAATGATCGACGGCGTTCTTGCCTATGATGCCGATTGTTATGTTCATAACGGTCTTTTGCTGTATTTTGACGCAATTCGCAATGTCGGGCTCACTTCTGAGCATAGTATGGACAGCGAGATATGGGCCAATCTCGGCTCGGTCGGCGGCGTTGCAAAGCGCAGCTTGAAGCATAAGTCAAAGGGTGCAGGCGCATGGGGTAAAAAGGCCTATCTGCTTACCGGCGGCAGTTATTTCAAAACGCCGGAGATAACATTGTCGCATCAGGCAACGATTCAAATTGGTTATGATATTATTCCAACTTATCAAAATGTAACCTGGGCTACTTATTTTGGCGAAGATTCCGACGGTGTTCAGCT
Source organism: Kiritimatiellia bacterium (assembly GCA_045657505.1). Classification (GTDB taxonomy): domain Bacteria; phylum Verrucomicrobiota; class Kiritimatiellia; order RFP12; family UBA1067; genus UBA1067. The sequence goes on from JAZOTG010000222.1 coordinate 12,301, forward strand.
TTTCAGGCACGCCAATGACGGCGACAATCTTGTTTTTAAACTTAATGCGGTTTCAGCAGAACCTCGCCCGGTAGTCAAGTCATGGGACGGTGTTTTCGCCACGGCGTTTATTGATGGCAGCGGTGCAGGTGTTAGCGACAGTCGCGTGGCTCCGCCGATTACATTTCATTCCAAAAGCGACAGTGTCGGTAAAAAGGCATACTATTTCGGAGGTTCCGGGCAAAACACCCAGACACGAGAACTGGAAGGTTCGGCTTATACTGTTCGCGTATACGACCGCATTTTGTCAAATGAGGAAATTGCACGCAACCGCGAGCTTGATAATCAGCGCTTCCGCGGCAAGTGGGGCGAGTCGACCGAAAAGGATTTGGTTGCCGTGTGCTCGTCTCATGCAGATGCCGATTGCGAGACCGGCAACTATCTCGTGCGTGGTAACGGCAGCAAAACAGTAACGGCGCCTGAGTCGGTTACGGTCAACGGCTTTACATGGACTCTCAAGGGCTATTTGCTTGAGACGATGGACACGGCCTCCCGTAAAGTTTCCTACTCGCAGGTTGACGGAGTTAATAGTTATACATTCACGCCTACGGCTAATGGCGCAAACCGCAGGCTTACCTGGCGATATGAGATGACCAAAGGCATCCGTACTGCCGCCGATTACGATATCGGGGATTATGTGCAGTCGGGTCTTATCGTGAACCTTGACGGGATTCACAATGAGGGCAATCTCCGCGCCCATAATAAAGATGCAACAGAGTGGGTCAACTCCGGTTCGTTGGCAGGCAGCGCATGGTTTAATGCATCTCGCTTTTATTCATGGTCAGATAAGGGTTGTGTGTTTTCCCCTGACGGCAACGATTGGCGGGGCGCATGCGCGTGGACAAAGGAATCAATACCTTTAGACAAGACTTTTACTGTTCAAGGTGCGGTGGCATATAACCCGGAAGATCAAATTTCCCAGTATCCCTCATTTTGCGGCATACCTAATGATAATGGATTTTTCGCTCGCAGTAAAGGCAGTGAACTTGAGTGGAAGTTGAATGACGGTGCAAATAATATTTTCCCTGAAAGACCCAAAATGACAATAAACGGCAAATGCAAATACTATACGGGTATTCTCTCTCCCACAAAGTTTGTCGTTACCGAGGGGACGTCGGCCCCTACGGGAGGGGCCGGTTATAAGTCCGGAACGACTCGTTCAATCGGTGCGCAGATGTGGTCGGTCGGCGGTTCGGCAAGTAATCCGGGCGGCACAGATAAGCGTTACATGAAGGGGACAACATATTCATTCCGCATCTACAATCGTGAATTGACGAATGAGGAACTTGTGCATAACCGCAAAGTCGATGAGGCACGATTCCATGGTGCTTTGTTGGAG
>JAZOTG010000223.1:0-3650 GCA_045657505.1 Kiritimatiellia bacterium
CTATACAACACCATATGAAATACATATCGGATCTTACACAATCTATCACACTGGTGATTGCTGTAGAATGAACAAATTACATGTTGCACGCCAACCCGATTTATGGATAGTTCATCCTTACTGCGGATTAAACGTTGAACAGGCGAGCCAAAAGAAAATCAACCCCAAGAAAGTTGTTATAGCACATCTGCAGGAATTAGGACACGCAAGAAATCGATGGCGCTGGACATATAATGATGGTCAAAAGAAATTAAATAGCCTTAAAAAAATCGGATTTGACGCAATAATGCCATTATGGGGCGAGCGCTTGGCCTAAAAATGGGGAGTGTCCCCAAGTTTTAGAGGGAGTGTCCCCAATGAACTGGCAGTATATTTTTGTTATAATGTTACCATTGAATTAATAATCGCCATAAAGCATACTATAAAAACAATGAAAAACCATATCGTAAGCACGCTACTTACTCTGTTTGCATCACTCTCATGCATTGGGGCGGCTGCCCCGGAAGAGGTCTTTCTTAATCCTCCACAACGTGCGAAAACAGGTGTATGGTGGCATTGGATGGGCAACAACATCACAAAGGAGGGAATCGTAAAGGACCTTGACTGGTTTGCCGAGGTTGGCATTGGCTCCGCCACAGTTTTCGGAATGGCCGACATCTGCACTCCATGGGCAACAAAAATCAAAAACTCTCCCAACGACGGACTCGTGGCTTTCACGCCGGATTGGTGGAAGATACTGCGCTTTGCCTGCGATGAAGCCAAAAAAAGAGGCATTGAGTTGGGTCTTCACAATTGCCCCGGCTACACATCCACGGGCGGCCCGTGGATTCCGCCGCGTCTTGCAATGCGCGAACTCGTCTTTAACATTACCAATGCCGAAGAGCAGATTTCACTTCTGGCAAACGCCCCCTTCCCCGTACAGCACGGCGTAACAGGCAAATTTGGACGGCCTGAAATACCAGCCCGCCGAAGCGACCTCCAGGAGATTGCAACTATTGGCGGTGTGCGCGTTCAACACATCCCAATGGGCTCATTCACCCAGCCTAACCAATGGGAAACATTCGGGCTTGAATGCGACAAAATGAATCCTGAAGCGATTTCATTCCATCTCGACCATGTAATTGGCGAAATGAAAAAACATCTCGGCGAGCATGTAGGCACAACTCTCAAGTTCATATTGCTCGACAGCTACGAGGCCGGCAAGCCGACGTGGACTCCCAACATGCGCGAAGAATTCAAGACCCGCCGCGGATACGACCCGCTACCCTATCTGCCCATCCTTGGCGGCTACTCTGTAAAAGAGGCACCAACCCCTGAGGCGGTAAAAAAATTCAAGGCCGACTACGACAAAACCATCAGCGACTTGTACCGTGACGTCCTCTTTAAAATAATGCGCGAAAAGCTCGCAGCCGTAAATCTCGAATTCGCATGCGAGCCTTACGGAGGCCCCTTCAGCACATACGAATGCTCCGCACACGTCGACAGACTCATGACAGAATTCTGGCTTAACCCTAATCTCAACAGACGGATTAGAGGCAGATGCAGCTGGATGAATTGGATTGGCCCAGAAGGCAAGCGCCACAACATAATTGAAGCCGAAGCGTTTACCGGCCAGCCGCACGCATGCCAATGGACAGAAACCCCCTGCATCATCAAGGCCGCCGCCGACACACAGTTTGACTTTGGCATCAATCGAATGATTCTTCACACCTGCCCGCTGCAGCCTTGGCCCGATGAATTCAAACCCGGAAAAACCATGGGGCGCTGGGGCACGCATTTTGGCCGCCACCAAACGTGGGCAATAAGCGGCAAGGGGCTCTTTGAATATCTCAACCGCTGCCAAGCGCTTCTGCAATGGGGCGAACCCACAGACACTCGCATAACAGGGAACAACATCACGCCGCGCGGCACACACATCTCGGCCCACGGGCGCACCGCCGACGGCACGCTCGTTTACTTTGTAGTCAACCATTCCGACAAGCCCGCATCCATGAACATGGGGCTGCCCGTTGAAGACACCGAGCCTGAATGGTTTGACCCTGTTTCGGGGCGCATCACAACGCTTAAACTCGTCAACAACTTGGTGCCTATTCAACTTGCGCCGTGCCAGACAGGATTTCTCGTACTGCGTCAAAAGGCTCCTGCTCAGTCACCCGACAGCGAGAGCTACTATCTGCAAAACATAGTCAAGCCATACAGAGCAGAAAACGGCATTGCCGTCAATTCACCGTGGACGGTCAGGTTCAACGAGAAAACAGCAACAATGCCCCAGCTGGAAGACTGGACAAAAAATTCCGACCCCGAAATAAAATATTTCAGCGGAACGGCAAAATACAACACTTCCTTTGTTATTCCGCCAAACGTCAAAAAAGGAATTCTTTCGCTCGGCAACTGCAACAATCAGATAGCAAAGGTGTTTCTTAACGGCAAACACGCCGCAACGCTCTGGTGCCCCCCTTATGAGATCCTGCTCTCTGAAGGAGACGTCAAGCCGGGCTTGAACAAAATTGAAATTGAGTTTACAAACGTATGGGCCAACAGGCTAATCGGTGACGAGCAGGAGACTGCCGACTGTGAGTTTGAAAAGCCGCCGTTCCCCGGCGGACTCTTCCTCACGCGCTATCCCGACTGGTTTAAGGACGGCATCAAGGCAAGGCCTTCTAAAGGACGCAAATGCTTTACCGACTGGAATTACTTCAACAAAGATTCCAAGTTGACGCCGTCGGGGCTAATCGGTCCCGTAAAAATTTATCCCTCGGATTTTTGAACCCGAGGGACTTGCAGCAATGCTCAGTTCTGTTTGACCGGCAGATTGCTCAGCCAATCATACCGCCGTTGACAGAGATAATCTGCCCGGTCACATAGGAAGACTCGCTTCCGGCAAGCCAGGAAACGGCCTTTGCAATATCCTCTACTTTTCCAAAGCGCTTAAGAGGAATCGTATCCATATATGCCTTGCGCACATCCTCTGGAAGAACATCGGTCATCTTTGACTCGATAAAACCGGGGGCGACGGCATTGCAGCGGATATTGCGGCTGCCAAGCTCTTTTGCCGTTGTTTTTGTAAGCGAAATCACACCGCCCTTTGACGCCGTGTAGTTGGCCTGCCCCGCATTGCCCATAATGCCCACTACAGAGGCGATATTGATGATGGAACCGCCGGCGGGAGTGCCGTCGGCCGCTTTGTTTTTCATCATCGGGCGGCTCACTGCGCGCGTAAAGAGGAAGGTGCCCTTGAGATTGACGTTAATGACGGCATCCCAGTCGTCATCGCTCATGCGCATAAGAAGACCGTCCTTGGTAATACCGGCATTATTAACCATGATATCAATACGGCCGAGATCGGAGATAACACTCTTTACACATGCGTCAACCTGAGCAGAATCGGCGACGTTAACTCCGTACGCTTTTGCAACGCCGCCGGCCTCCTCAATCTCCTTGACCGTCTGCTCGCACCATTCACCATTGAGGTCGCAAACCGCCACCGCAGCACCATCGTCAGCAAGACGCTTTGCAATGGCAGCTCCAATACCGCGTGCCGCACCCGTGACAATAGCAACCATGCCTTTAAGATTCTTCATAAATGCTCCTTTTGTTATTGAAGTGGTTGTCCCGTCTGGAATCGAACCAGAACTAAGAGAATCAAAATC
>JAZOTG010000224.1:0-2906 GCA_045657505.1 Kiritimatiellia bacterium
GCGGTTTCGCATTATCGTCAGGTCGTCGCTTTTTGAAATCACCTGTTTTTTGTTCATGCTGCTTTGTTCGCTGCGCTTGCGCCCGGGAACGCTTGCGGATAAGTCCGCGTGAAATCAAATTTCACTATTGACATACCTACCCGAAGGTATGTATAATATCGGTCACGCTGGTGAAAGGATTGTCGTAGAATGCCCAGAAGAGCTAAAGAGGATGCCGCTAAAACTCGTGATCGCATACTTGCGAGCGCGCTTTCGCTTTTTGCCAAAAAGGGCTATGATCATACGACGTTCAATGATATCGCCGCGCGTCTCAAGATGACCAAAGGCGCGGTATACTGGCATTTCGAATCGAAAGAAAAATTGCTGATTGAACTTGTTCGTGAGATGCTTCTGTCTTTCGAGCGCGAGATTTTCGACCTTTTGCCTCCCGGAGAAAAGTCTTTCGACCGTCTTTCATTCTCGGATGTGGCCGATATGATGGTCCGTCATGCGGTGCAGACTGTTTCCGATTCCAAGAGGGCGGCGTTTTTTATGCTGATGCACGAGCAGATCCGCTGGTCGTCGGCATCGATGGGGGCCGTTCGTGAAGGTATTCTCAAGAGCAAGAAATTCGGGCCGTGGGAAGCGTTCAACGTCGCGGTTCAGAATGATATCCGTTATGCTCGCGTGTCGCCGGAAGTAGACTCGAAAGAAATCGCGAGTTGCTGCATGTCTTTGTGGAACGGTCTTGTGAGATCCCATATCGACAAGTTTCTGCAGTGCGATCTTGAGTCCACTCTTACGAAGGCGTATTCGGCGATATGGAGAGATTTGCAGGCCGGTGCCAGTCCGGAAATTTAAAAAGAAAGGCAGAGAGCTATGAGGGAAGAGAAAAAAACTGAAAAGAAAGCCGCTTCAAAAGTCGGAACGGTTATTGGTGTCGTCGTGCTTGTTGTTGCATGTGTGACGGGCGGATGGATCGCTTGCGATATGTGGCCTAAGGATGCGCCTCCGAAACCGGAAGTGCCTTTTGTTCCTCCTTCTGTTGAAGTCCGCGCCGTCGAAGAGTGTGCGTTTCTCAATCCCGAAAGGTTTGTAGCCCATATCGAGCCTTGCAAGGAAGTAGACATCCTTCCGCAGGTTGACGGTTATGTGAAAGAACTTAAGTTCAAGGAAGGCGATATTGTCAAGAAGGGCGATGTGCTTTACGTTCTTGATGCCGAACGCTATGAAGCGATCGTCAATCAGAGGAAAGCCGATCTTGTCGCCGCCGAGGCCGAAGAGCGTCGCGCGGCTCGTTATTGGCAGCGCATTCAGAAGCTCGACTCGAAAAGCATTTCTGAACTTGAGCGCGATAACGCTGAAGCCGGAGCCGAGTCGGCGAAGGCCGCGCTTCTTCAGGCGAAGGCAAATCTTGTTGTCGCCGAGTACGATTTAAAGAAGACGACCGTGGTTGCTCCTATCACCGGCCAGATCGGCAAGTCGGCCGCTTACGAAGGCGATTACGTGGCGCCCTCGAGAGGTGTTTTGGCGCGTATAGTCCAGACGGATCCCGTACGCGTTTCATTCCCGGTTTCCGATCGCGACTACATTCAGTGGTGCAAGGAAGGTTTTGACGGTTTTGACGGAAAATACCGCATGCGCCTTCTTCTGCCCGACGGTAAGAATATGTACGACAAGGTCGGTAAATTCGCGTTTGTCGACAACGAAATGAGTAAGGGTACGGGTTCTGTTTTGGTGCGTGCGGAGTTTCTCAATCCAGACAATATTCTTCTTCCCAATACCTTTGTCACGCTTATTCGCGATGCTAAGGCGGAAAAGATCAATCCCTGCGTGTATGAACAGTCTTTGTTTGTCCTTGAAAACGGCAAGCAGGCCGTTTGGGTCGTGAAGGATAACGGCGCCGTCGAGCTGCGCGAGGTGGAAGTCGGAAATAAGCAGGGACGTCTGGTGCCTGTCACCAAAGGCCTTGCGAAGGGCGAGAAGGTGGCGATTACGGCTGTTTCGAAACTGGCCGACAAGATGACGGTCAAAGTTGTCTCGGGTAAAGCTGTCCTTAATGACGATCTTGATCCAAATTACAAGTCCCCGATCAAGGACTAAGGAGGCGCCATGAAGCTTTCCATTCGCAAGTCAATAGAGCAGATAAAAACCTTCTCGCGCATATTCATCAACCGCCCGAGGTTTGCGATGGTTATTGCCATCGTTTTGACCATGGCGGGCATGATGGCGTATTTCAATCTGCCCGTTTCGCAGTATCCCAGACTGACGCCGCCGTCCATTTCAGTGTCTTATTCATATCCCGGCGCGAGCGCCAAGGAGGTTATGAATACCATCGCCATGCCGATCGAAGATCAGGTCAACGGCGTTGATGATATGCTATATATGGTCGGATCGTGTTCGGACGACGGCAGTTATGCGCTCAACGTTTCGTTCGAGGTAGAGTCCGACCGCGATATGGACATGGTCAAAGTCCAGAACCGCGTTGCTCAGGCTGAAGCCAAGCTTCCCGCCGAGGTTAAGCAGATCGGCGGGCGCATTCGCGCGCAGTCTGAGGACATGCTCGGCTTTATGGCTTTGCGCTCTCCGTCAGGCAAGCTTTCGCGTCTTGAGATTTCGGACTATATCTATTCTAACATTCAGCCTGTTCTCCTGCGAATTCCCGGCGTGGGCGAAGCGACCGTGTACGGTCCTCGTCTTGCGGTCAGGGTTTGGCTCGACCCGGATCGCATGGCGGCGCTGAGCCTTACCACCGATGATGTCATCGCGGCGATCTCCAAGCAGAACATCCAGGCGTCAGTCGGTTCGGTTGGCGCGTCTCCCGCCTCGGAAAACGCCGCGCGCGTCTTTACTCTGACGGCAAAAGGACGTCTTTCGAAACCGGAGGAGTTCAAGGAGATTGTAGTGCGCAGCGACGACAATGGCGG
>JAZOTG010000225.1:0-10546 GCA_045657505.1 Kiritimatiellia bacterium
TTGAAATAATACCGATGTCGGGTGCTGATGTAGTGGTTGTCAATCAGGCTCCAAGCCCGCCATTCTGGACCACGAGGCGGCTTTGGACGTTGTTCGGAGCGGTAGGCGTGCTGTTTTTAGCGATGTTTGCATGGGTGACCACACTGCGAAAGATGCTTCGCAGGAAAATGAATGAATTGGCAGAATCGATTCGCGTCCGCGAAACGTCAAAGATAGAAGCCGACGCTTCACGCCGCGAAAGATTGCGCCTTGCCGCGGATTTGCATGACGGGTTTCAGCAGTATCTCGCCGGTGCCATGTTCAGATTGAAGGCGGCGAGGAATTATCTGCCGGAGAATGCCGCAAAAAGCGCGGAGCAGCTTGAGAAGGTTCAGGATGCGTTGCAGCATACGCAAAACGGGCTGAGGACCACGATTTGGGCAATGAACGAGGAGAGCGAAGGGCCCGAGTCGCTGAAAGCCCTCTTCTGCTTTGTCGCGCGCCGGCTTGCGCATTGGGAGGGCGTTGTTGAAATCGTATGCGAGGGCGAGGAACGTACAGTAGCCCGCAATTTCTGCGGTTCGCTTCTGCTGATCATGCAAGAGGCTGTAGGTAATGCCATCCGCCATGGCAAAGCCGAAAAAGTGGTGGTTAAAATATCATTCAGGCCCAGCGAACTAGTTTTGACGATTACAGACAACGGTACAGGCTTCGATACGTCTGTTTCGGCTGAATCAGGCCATTACGGGCTTTCCACAATGCAGCGCAGGGTGTTTGAGCTTTCAGGTACAATGAATATCGAAAGCAGGCTCGGCGGCGGAACCTGTATAACGGTTGTCATCCCGTCATGAAAAACGATCGGTAAAACGAAATGGGGTTGAGATGAATAAATGTTTAGCGGGCGTTTTTCTGTCCATGGCCGTATGCGCCGCATCTGCAGACTCACAGCGGCAGAAAAACGATGCGGGTATAACAGTTCTCCGCAGTCCCGTGGTCATGCAGAATGCTGTTGTCGGCGGTTTCTGGCACGATCATTTCAAACGGCTCATCTGCCGTTGGCTGCCGCACTGCATCCGCGAGATGGAGGCTGGAGGGCGCGGGGAGGAACTTCTCAATCTGAAAGCTGCAGGCGAGGTGCTTGCCGGCCGTAAGCCGTCGGTCGCCTTTAAGGGGTGTCCGTGGAGCGATGCATATCCGTATAATACGGTAGAGGCGATCTGTCTTGCGCTGGAAATGGACCCTGGGGACGATGCAACCCTGCGCAATGCGCAGGAATTCCTGCGCAGCAAACTCGAGCAGTGGATACCGATTATTCTTTCCGCACAGCGTCCGTCAGGATACATCCACTCATACCATGATCTTAAAGGGGTGAAGCATTTCGCCGACGCGGGGAAGCACGAGTTCTATGTTATGGGTTATTTTATCGAAATGGGCATAGCTCATTTTAGAATGACCAGGGGGCGCGATCGCAGGCTGTTTGATGCGGCAATACGGTGTGCCGACCATCTTGACTCCGTATTCGGTCCGGCTCCCAAGCGTACATGGCTTAACGGGCATCCTGGCCTTGAATATGCTCTCTGCCGCCTTGCCGACGCCGTGTCGTCCGCCGAAGGTGCGGGCAGGGGCGATAAGTACGCCCGTTTAGCGTGTCATTTCATAATCAATCAGCATTCTGCCGATGGAGGCAACAACGGCTGGTTCAAGGCGTATCACCAGTCCGAACGTCCGGCAGTGGAGATGAAGGATGCAACCGGCCACGCCGTTCGTGCGACATATTTTTACACTGCCATGTCCTCGCTTGCCTACAGGCTCGGCAACCGAGACCTTGCTCTTGCCGCCAACCGTCTTTTCGAGAGTGCCATCGACCGCAAAGCTTATCTTACGGGCGGAGTCGGCGCGTCCTGGCGCGGCGAGGCGTTCTCCGGCGATTACGATCTTGACAACAGCGGATATTGCGAGTCCTGTGCGTCGTGCGGCATGAGTTTTTGGGCCCAGGAGCAGCATCGCCGCACAGCCGGAACGCGGCCCGTGGATGTGCAGGAGCGCCTCATGTACAACAATCTGCTCGGGGCAATTTCCGAAGACGGAGAGAACTTTTTCTATCAGAATCCGTTATGCTCGACGAAGATGCGCTATCCATGGCATGCCTGCCCCTGTTGCGTAGGCAATATTCCGCGCACGCTTTTTGCCTTGAAGGACCTTGCCTACAGTTTAAGTTCCGACGGCAGAACGCTTTTCGCCGACCATTTTTTGACAATTGACGGAAGCCTCGGCAAGGTTGCGGGAGTGCCGCTTTCCATCCGTCAGAGTACAGATTACCCATGGCAGGGCGCAACAGCGTTTACATTTGCGCCTGAAAAGCCGGTCGAGTTCACATTTGCCATTCGTCTTCCCAACCGCGCCGAAAGCGCCCTGTACAAGGTGGAGCCCGATGTCGGCGCACGCTTTACCGTTACGCTGAACGGCAAGGCCTGCAAGGCAAAACTGTCAGACGACGGTTATGTGCGCATTACCCGCAAATGGCAGTCTGGAGACAGAATCTCTTTTGAGTTTCCGATGCCCGTGCAACGCGTCAGGTGCGATGAACGCGTTGCCGCAAACAGGGGGCGTGTAGCATTGCAGCGCGGTCCTGTTGTCTACAGTTTTGAGCAGATAGACAATGAAATGCCGATTGCCGCCGCACTTGTCATGCCTGCGGCACGGTATGAGAGTGTATGGCGGCCGGGTCTTTTCAACGGGTTTTACGCTCTTCGCGGAGACGACGGGCTTTTTGCCGTTCCAAACTTCGCCAGGCTTAATCGCGGAGCGGGCCATACAATGGTTTGGATGACGGAAAACCCTGAAAAGGCCCGGTGGCATAAAGGCTGCTTCGCAAAAGTCAGCACCTCGTTCTGCAGGCAGGGCATGTCGCGTATTCCAATCAATGACAACGATGTTTTCCGCTCCAATTTCGATTTTTGGCCGCAGAAGAGTTCAACGCAATGGGTGCAGTACACATTTGACGGGCCGACAACGCTGAGCAGCTCCATCGCAACATGGTTCGACGATACCGGCCGCGGCGAATGCCGAGTTCCAAAGGCGTGGCGCGTTCTCGCGCTTCAAGGCGACGGCGCATGGGTTGAAATCTCCGGCAAAAAGACCGATGTTACAGGCAAGGATGCTCGCGGCGAATTGTCGTTCGGGCCTGTTACGGCAACAGCATTCCGTTTAGAATTGACACTTCAGGACGGTTTTTCATCGGGTGTTTGGGAATGGCGCGTCAAGTGACGCGAAGATTACCGCGTAATCGTTATTTTTGATATAATATACGAAAATATCTAATCAGGAGCGAATATGGGTATACGCATTTTAGGCACGGGCAGCTACTTGCCTCCGAAAGTCGTCACTAACGATGATATAGCGCAGTCGCTTGAGACATCGGACGAGTGGATATATTCACATACGGGCATACATTCTCGCCATGTTGCCGGAGAAGATGAATCTACTTCGACGATGGCGGCAAAGGCCGGTAAGGCGGCAATGGATGCAGCTGGCGTCAAGCCCGACGAGATCGGACTTATCGTGCTTGCCACTTCAACTCCTGATTACAATCCCTTTCCGTCGACGGCGTGCATTGTGCAAGGGCTTCTTGGCTGCACCAACGCCGGCGCGTTCGATTTGCAGGCTGCATGTGCAGGCTTTGTGTATGCGCTTGAGCAGGCGCGCGGCTTTGTCAATTTCTATCCCGATAAAAAGGCGCTCGTTATCGGCGCGGAGTCGTTGACCCGTATTCTCGATTGGACCGACCGTTCGAGCTGCATCCTCTTTGGCGACGGGGCAGGTGCCGTGGTAATAGGTAATGACGAGCCGCCAGGAGTAGCGTCTCTTAAGACAAAGGCGCACACAATTCTCGGCGCCGACGGGCTCGGGTCGCACTTCATAACGAGAACGGGCGGTTGCAAGGATGCACTCCCTGTCTCGCCGGTTACCCATGTGCCGGAGAAGCCTCAGCCGTTCCTTCCCGAACTGACGCTCAAAGGGCACGATGTGTTCGTTTTTGCTGTCAAGACGCTTGCCAAGGTTTCGAGCGATCTCTGCAAAATGCTCGGCACTACGCCAGAAGAGATAGACCGCGTGTTTGCGCATCAGGCAAACGGCCGCATTATCGAGGCTGTCGCCCGCCGCATGAAGCTTCCTCTCAGCAAGTTCTGGCTCAATCTCGAGACTACCGCAAACACGAGTGCCGCGTCCATTCCAATTTCGCTCGATCAGGCTGTAAAGGCCGGCGAACTTAAAGATGGAATGAATATTGTAATGGTTGGCTTTGGCGCGGGCTTGACTTATGCGGGTACGTTCTGCACCTGGCCAAATCTTTGATGAAACGGTTTAAAAACAGATAGGGAGAAAGATTATTATGAAGAAAGTGATGATTACCGGAATCGGCATGCTGTGCGCCAACGGCAATGGCAAGGAAGCGGCGTGGGCGTCAATCAAAGCCGGCACGCCGGCAGTTGGTCGTATCACAAAGTTCGACCCGTCGCGTTGCACAAGCCAGGTGGCAGGCGAAGTGAAAGATTTTCAGGCGTATGCAATCGACGGCGGTCTCATAGACAAGCGTGAAGCGCGTCATATGGGGCTCTTTTCGCAGTATGCCGTCGCTGCCGCGGTAGAAGCATGGCGCGACGCCGGTTTCACCGACGAGAACAGGCCCGATATGGACCGCGTAGGCACAATGATCGGCAACGGCATCGGCGGCCTTGATGTAACGGGTGAAAACTACAAGATCCTTTTTGAGCGCGGTCCGGAGCGTCTTTCTCCGCTTGCGATCCCCGAACTTATCGCCAACGAGGCGGCGGGCAATGTTTCGATAGCGCTTGGAGCCAAAGGCCCGGCTCAGGTTGTTGTGACGGCTTGTGCAAGCTCTACCGATGCGCTCGGTTTCGCTCTCGATATGATTCGCGCCGGACGCGCCGATGTCGTGGTTGCCGGCGGCAGTGAGGCGGCAATCCTCGAATTCGCGGTAGGCGGGTTTATGAAGATGCGTGCGTTGGCCACAAAATTCAATGACGACCCCGGCCGCGCTTCGCGTCCGTTCAACTCCGACCGTGACGGTTTTGTTATGGGCGAAGGCGCCGCGGTTTTGATTCTTGAGTCGGAAGAGCACGCAAAATCACGCGGTGCACGCGTGTATTGCGAGCTTGCAGGTTACGGAGCGACATCAGACGCATATCACATTACCGCACCCGATCCGTCCGGCGACGGTGCCGTCAAGGCTCTTGAGGTCGCTCTCAAGGATGCGGGTGTCGAGGACCGTTCAACCGTCGATTACATCAACGCGCATGGAACGTCTACGCATCTCAACGATCAGATGGAGACAAAGGCGTTCAAGCGCGTGTTCGGCGAAGAAGGCGCGAAGAAGATCAATATTTCCTCCACCAAGTCAATGCACGGCCATCTTCTTGGCGCAGCGGGAGCTATCGAGGCTGCGATTACGGCGCTTGCGGTGCATGAAGGCTTTGTGCCTCCCACAATCAATTACGAAAAGCCCGATCTCGAGGTCGATGTTGAGAAGGGCGAAACTCCGCTTGATTTGAACTACACCCCGAATGTCGGCGTGAAACGCGATATTCGTGTGGCTGTTTCAAGTTCTCTCGGTTTCGGCGGGCACAATGGCATTCTTGTGTTCAGGAAGGCTTAATTTAGGATAGTGCGATGGAATATCCGCAATTTAAAACTGTTTTCAACAAGCCTGGCATAGAGCTTCTGCCGCACAGGTCACCGTTTCTTTTTGTTGATACGCTTATTTCGGCAGATGAGACCGGTGCGCTCGGGGAATATACCTTTACCGAGGAGAAGAACGACTTTTTCAAGGGGCACTTCCCGGATTATCCGGTTGTGCCCGGAGTTGTGCTTGTAGAGGCCATGGCACAGGTTTCCGGCGCAGGCATCGTTGCCACCGGGCTGCTCGGCGGCTTGGGCAAAAGCCCTACTTTTTTGCTCGCCGCCGTAGACGGCGCCCGCTTCCGCAGGCCGGTAAGGCCGGGCGACAAGTTGGTTACGGTTGTAACAAATGTGCGCGTGCGCAAACCGCTTGGTACGTTTGAACTTAAAGGTTATGTCAACGGCGAATTAGCGTGCGATTGCACTGTCAAGTGCATGCTCGGAGAGAAGTGAGATGGTTAGAATCGTTGAAGCTGGCGATAAGCGGGTGGCAAAATTCAACGCCAGGCCCGCATTTCCCGAGGAGGCTGAGAAGGCAGCCTTTGAGGTTCTTGGCGACATCCGTAAAAACGGTGAAAAAGCCGTTCTTAAATATGTCCGCAAATTTGAAGGCTTCAAGGGCGCTCAATTGCGTGTAGACGCTTCTGTCGAGGAGCTTGAGAAGTCCATCGATCCGGCAATCGTCAAGGCGGTGAAAGATGCCCATAGGCGCGTACTCAGGTTTTCCAAGGCTTCGTTGAGAGAGTCCTGGATTATGTCGACACCGCGCGGAGGGTCTACGGGAGAGTTCTTTTCTCCCATGGACCGCGTCGGCGTTTACATCCCGGGCGGTACGGCTCCGCTGGCGTCAACGTCTGTTATGACCGTCACTCTGGCCAAGGCGGCAGGAGTCAAGGAAATTGTCGCTTGCACTCCCGCCGGCAAAACTGGTGAGGTTAACCCCGTTTTGCTTTACGCGCTTCTTCTTGCAGGTGCTACGGAAATTTACCGCGCTGGCGGCATTCAGGCAATCGGTATGATGGCGTTCGGCACAAAGTCGTGCCGCAAGGTTCAGAAAATAGCCGGTCCCGGCAACGCGTTTGTGACAGCGGCGAAACGTCAGGTTTACGGCTATGTGGCGATTGACCAGGTTGCCGGCCCAAGCGAGATAGCGGTTTTGACCGACGGCAGTGTTGATGTGCGCTGGATTGCCGCCGATCTCCTTTCGCAGGCCGAGCACGGCAGCGGCTGGGAAAAATCGCTGTGCGTGTGCACGAGCGCTAAAACGGCGCAGGCCATACGCGAAGAGGTGCTTCGTCAGGCAAAGACGCTTTCGCGTTACGATTTGATCAAACGCGTTATTGACAGGGACGGCATATTGATAGTCGTCGCCAAGAGCGTCAAAGAGGGTCTTGAAGTGGTTAACAGCTTCGCTCCCGAGCATTTTGAAATAATGACAAAGGATGCCTTGAAGGTTATGAAAGGCGTTCGCTCGGCGGGAGCCGTATTTGCTGGTCCCTGGACTCCCGAGTCGGCAGGAGATTTTGTCGCCGGTCCAAGCCATGTGCTTCCCACAGGCGGCGCGGCGGATATGTTCAACGGCCTTACGCCCGACGACTTCCGCAGAAGGCACAGTTTTGTCGCATTTACGAAGGAAGACCTTGAAGAGACAAAGTCGACGATAGAGGCTTTCGCCGCCGTTGAAGGTCTTGACGGTCACGGTCGCGCCGCTACAGTGCGTTTTGAGTAAATGACGTTTCTTCAGAAAAATGCGTATTCCATGGGAGCGGGTTTCGCCTCGCTCCTGTGGCCGTTTTTCCCGAAGCGCCGCCGCCTTTCAGTCTCCAATATTATCAAGTGCGGCATAACCTCCGACGAGAAGGAGGCGTTGAGAATAGCCAAGAAAGCGTGGTGCCACCTGGCAGGGCACATCGCCGAGGCATTGTTTGTGCCGCAGGTTGTGAATGCCTCCAACTGGCGCGAGCATTTAGATTTCTCTGCTGCCGATCCGGAGACGGTTAAACTTTTGCTTGATACTCCAGAGGAGCCTATTCTGCTTGTAAGTGCGCATCACGGTGTATGGGAAGCGGCCACGAATGTTCTTTCGTTTGCCCGTCCGATGATTGCCGTTGCCCGCGTAATGAACAACAAATACGTCGCGAAGTGGATTAAAAAGCATCATTTCAGGGGGCCTGTCACGATTATCGACAAGAACCGCGGCTTTACTTCCGACATATTGCGTCAGTGGGCCGACACGTCTGCGGCAATGACGATTCTTATGGACCAGCATACGGCAAAGGGGGCTCCTCTCACGTTTCTTGGCCGGCCTGCCAAAACGTTCACGAGTGCCACGCGCCTTGCGATGCGCACATCAAGGCGCATTGTTGTAGGGTCGTTTGTCCGCATAGCACCATACCGTTACAGGCTTGTGGGTGGCTCACCGGTCAGTTTTGCAAGCGACGCCGACAGAGACGCAGCTACGCAAATTCTTAACGATCGATTGAGCGACGCTATACGCGCCTACCCGGAGCAGTACTTGTGGGCGCACAGGAGGTGGCGTGATGATTGAGCTTATCTCTTCGCTTAATATACTCGATCTTATCGCCACGCTGCTCGGCATCGTCTTTCTGTGGTCTACGCTTATAGTGACCGTGGGGTTGATTGTCCCGGTAAAAAAAATTCCGCGTGCGGCTGAGAAACTCCGTTTCGCCGTTTTGATTTGCGCGCGAAACGAGCAGAATGTGATTCGTCTGCCGGTTAAGAGCGTGCTTATGTCGTCATATCCCAAAGATAAATTCGAGGTTATCGTTTTGGCCGACAATTGCACAGATGAAACTGCCGCGGTAGCGGCTGCCGCCGGAGCGACTGTATGGGAAAAGCGTCAGCCGAGCGCAGGCAAGGGGGATGTGCTTGAATGGGGTGTAAAAAAAGTGGTTGGATGCGGCAGGTTTGATGCCATTGCCGTTTTCGACGCCGACAATATTGTTTCGGCGCAATGGTTTGAAGAAATGAACAATGTGCTCCAAAACGGCGAATCGATAGCAACCGGCAGGCGCATGACCTCCAATTCTACCGCCAACGTGATTTCCGGCTGGTACACGGCATATTGGGACTTGATGAACGAACTTTCCAACAGGGTGCGCACTAAACTCGGCTTTTCCGGCAAATTGACAGGGACCGGCTTTGCGTTTCTGATTTCAATGCTCGGTGAAAAACTTTGGCATACGCGTACAATGGTTGAAGATGTGGAGTTTTCCGTCCAGAGCAATATTGCCGGCAAACGCATAGCTTATGTGGCCGAGGCGGAGTATGCCGACGAGCAGCCTGTGACGGTGCGCCACATGTGGCGCCAGCTCTGCCGCTGGGCGACGGGCTGCTGGCAGGTTGTCCGCATTTATTTCATCCCGTGGGGCAAGGCCCTTGTCCGCAGCCCGTCAATGCGTCTTTTCGACAGCTTTTTCGCAATCCTCACAGGCATGTCGGTGGCGTTTGTCCTTTTCTTTTCTGTTCTTGCCCTTGTTTTCCGGATTTGCAGAGGCGAAGGAGTGCTCGAGTCGTTTTTGATTTTTGCTTCGATGATCGCTTTTGTTTCGTTTGTCGGTTTTGTAACGGCATGGGGGGCGGTTGCGCTCTCTTCAAAGAGAAGACGTCCAACATGGTGGGCCGTATTCACATTTCCCGTATTCTCCTTCATTCTTTCGGCGACAGTCTTGTACACTCTTGTTTTCCCGACAAGGCAGTGGAAGCCTATCCCGCACGGTAACGGTATCGAAGAAGATTGAACATGGACTATATTACTGCCGCTTTAGAGAAGTTGCTTGGTCCGGGCCCGTTTATTGAGTTTCTGGCGCATGTGGGCACATTTGTTGGAGCGGTATCGGGCGCGCGTCTTGCCAGCGCCAAGCATTTTGACTGGTTCGGCGCTTATGTTATCGGATTTGTGACTACACTTGGTGGAGGCACGCTGCGAGACATTCTGATGCAGAAGTCACCTTTCTGGATGGAAGACCCTCTGTATCTGATAACAACGTTTCTCGCGGTAGTGACCATAGCGCTTTTTGGCCGGCGGTTCATTTCCGAGCAGGTTACGTGGTTTATTTTCGATACTATAACGATTTCGATTTTTATGGTTATCGGCATAGAAAAAGTCATCGAGGCCGAAAGGCTCGCCGCGCTTTCGGCCGGAGTCGAATTCACACTCTGCCTTAAATTGTCGTGCTGGTGGAAGGCCATAATCATGGGTATGCTGACCGCCGTATTCGGTGGCGTGTTGCGCGATATCTGCATTAACGAGGTGCCGTTGATTTTTCGCAAGGAAATCTATGCTCTCGCGTGCGCAATTGGCGGGGTGCTGTATTTTGCGTTGCTTGCATTTGGCGTTGACGCCAGAATCTGCAGCGTGGTATGCATAATATCGATATTTCTGATCAGAGCTCTTGCAATCAAATACAAATTGAGTGTCCCCGTTCTGATTGGACGGCGCATCGTCTATTTCCCGCATATCCATCATCACGGCAAGACACATCATGCACACGATAAAAAGCATGCGGATGAAAAGCACTGAAAAATGATACAATACAAAGCAATATGAAATTGATTGACGAATTGAAAGAACGTGGCCTTATCGAGGCGCTGACCGATCCCGAGATAGAGAAAATGCTTGAGAAGCCCGTGACACTTTATTGCGGCTTCGATCCGAGTGCGCGCAGTCTGCAGGCGGGCAATCTTGTTTCGATAATGGTGCTCAAGCGTTTTCAGCAGGCGGGGCACAAGGTCATCGCCCTTGTGGGCGGCGCTACGGGCCTTATTGGCGACCCGAGCGGAAAGTCTGCCGAGCGCAATATGCTTACGATTGAACAGGTCGAGGAGAATAAGCGCGGCATCCGCG
>JAZOTG010000226.1:0-16807 GCA_045657505.1 Kiritimatiellia bacterium
TAACCTGGTACTACAAGGTTACGCCTTCCAAATTCCTCACTACGATAGCCAACGGGCCTAACGGCGGCACGTCCACATCGGCGCTTTCCAGAAAGTACTCCCTGCTCGGTTCCAATATTTACGGTTCGCTCGGTGAGGGTCATACTTATGTTGCCGGTGCCACATTCTCAAGCGGCAGCAACTTCCGCCTCAAATGGAATTGCTCAAAGGCGACAAGTGCCGAAATCTACGCGTTTGGTTACAAGGTTGCAAGTCCGCTGGACAACGGAAGCCTTGACAATGCGTTCGACATTGCAATCGATCCCACAGGTGCCGCGCAGGCGGGCGTGAAGCCGCTCAGCTACTACGAGTATGAGTTTGCAAGGCAGGGAGTTGCTCCTGAAAACCGCAAGGACTCCTTCTTCTACTGCTGGATTCTTCATGGTTCCAACGACAGCGGCGAAGGCGAGAGCACCATCCTCGGCGGTGCAATTCTCCCTGAACGTCCCGGTCAGGTTTCGTCCGGCCGCGTAGCGCTTCCGAACGAGCAGACGGAAGACGGCGGCTATATCAATACCGAGGTTGAGGCTGTCTTCGCCCGCGAATGGCTCCCTGCCGACAACCTCGGCGACATCAACCGCGACGGTATTCCCGATATTTTTGCGCACAGCGTATTTGCCGGCGGCAATCTTATCGAACTTGCGGCGGGTGGCGATATTCTTGAGAATGACCTTGTTGAACTTGCCAATTTCAATGGCGATGAGGATTTTCTCCCTGGCGTGTTCGACGGCGGCAACAGCTATGCCCCGATCGGCCCCGACTTTACCGCCCGTCTTGAAATCCGCGGCTTCCACGAGGGTCTCAACGCGCTTGACATGACAAGGTCTGACGCAAGCTTCGGCGGCGACGAAATTCTCGCTTGGAGGGCTGCATCAGGCATTACCAATGATGTAATGCCCGACGCTTCAACCGATCTTACCCGCTGGAGCCCCGAGCCGAGCTCTGACCGTTATCCTCGCATGGATCCGACGGTGGCTGATACCGACGGCGACGGAATGCCCGACGGCTGGGAATATTACTTCTGGTATCGGGCGCATGTCACAAAGTTTGCCCAGCCCGACAAGGTTTCCTTTGAGCGCTTTGATTTCAATAATATTGTAAAGGGCATTGAGATTACGCCTGAGGAAGTCGAGGCCCGCTTCAATCCCTGCGCACCTCTTGATGCCGCCGTCTATGCCGACAATCCCGACTTTGACCGCGACGGACTCTCCGACCTTGAAGAGCTTGCCATCGGTACAAATCCGTGCCACTGGGATACCGACGGCGACGGAATATGCGACGGCTGGGAAGTGATGATGGCTCTCGACCCGATCAACGGCGAAGACAAGACCTCTAACCCCGATAACGACTTTATGGCCTGCTATTCAACATATGGCGTGCCGGGGCGTGTTGAAAAGAATGACGACGGCGTTGTTATTGCCGCGACAATCTTCCCCGATCTTGTCGCTTATGTTGACTATAGCCCGCTCACCGGCAAGATTCTCACCGACATCCCGGCGGCCAAGGCCGTAACATTCAAGACGGTACAGACGCTTGATGACGGTACGCTTGTCGAGCACATTTACGGTAAGACTGCCGATATTCCAAAGGACATTCCCAATGGATGGGTCTGGGGCTTCGGCATGGTATACGGCATTGAGATTGGCGAAGTTGATCTCGCGGCCGAAGACGATGTTGATACAAAGCTGCAGTATGTTCTTCTCCACGATCAGGTTCGCGAGGCGTTTGGCTTCGATCCGCGCACCGCGTGGAGCAATATAAACGGCTATGTGGCCGACCGTTGGAATCCCACGGTCAACTCGGAACTCAGAATGGGAGACGAGACCGGTCTGGCCATCAAGACAAAGGCTTACTCTACGTACGACGAATACCTCGTAATGAAGTATCGTAAATTCCGTGATGTCGTTGATGCTGACGGCTTTAAGTATCCCGGCGAGCTCGACATCGACAGCGTAAAGGATTACGCCAACTTTGACCATAAGGATGTCTGGGGCGTAATTATGTGCAAGACAACCAATCCGAATGTTGTCTATCCTCAAGTTGTATCCGACAGCGCGCAGGATGACAGTGCCGCAACCGATGATGCGGCGGGCGCTGATGATACGGCAACTGACGCTGTTGCAACCAATAAGACCGCATCCGCCAACATAGCGGAGATGCTTGACAAGGCATTTGCCGAGGCCGGCAGCAACCGTGGTCCGGTTAAGACGCACGGCGCCGATACCGATAAGGACGGCGTGCCTGACGGCTGGGAACTTTACATGTACCGCAATCCGAATGCCGCTCCCAACGTTGAAGAAAACGGAATCGGCACGGCGGGTATGCTCGACTTTGACGACGACCAGCTTTCGTACGTCAGCGAGTACGCCGGTACGGATTCGTGCAATTGCCATAGCGATTGCGAGACGATATTCAGGAATCATCCCGGCAATCAGAAGGGCTGGTTCAACAAGTTCTTCCCGACCGATCCGGGCAGCAAGGGCAATCCCGCTGACGGAGCCGATACCGATAAGGACGGCATCAATGATGCTCAGGAAGGCGCAAACTTCTCGTCTGATTTCTATGATCGCGGCGAAGTTTACACCGGCCTCAACCTCGGTTTTGTCTACGGCGCGCCCGTTGACAATAACAAGACGTGCATTCGCGGCGGCGGTATGAACCCCTGCACTATCGATACCGATCTCGACGGTCTTCCCGACGGCTGGGAAATGCAGCATGCCGGTGTGCCCGTCGATGCAACGACCAAGCAGGTGATTGCGCCTCTTAATGGCGGCAAGGTCGGTTCCGTGGCGATTTCGGATGCCACATTCGTCGCAGACGGAATCTTTAACCTTTCCAGCGCCGCAGGCGGCAGCGACGATACGGATTCGTCCGCGAATGCCGATGTCGCTTCGACCAATAGCGCACCCGCCGCTTCGATTTATTATATCGCAGGCGGTATGGATGCCACATGGGCAGGCGATGTCTGCACTGATGCAACAGCAAGCGGCCTGTCGTACGACTCGCTTCTTAAGACCGTTCGCGATGTTGACTTTGATAACGACGGTCTGCAGAACTTCCAGGAATATCTTATCCAGTCTGTGCGTCACTTCCGCTATGACGATATTTCTACACCTCTCATGGGCCGTTTGTTCACCGAAACGGCAGACTACGAGAATGTTGAGCATTCGCAGGAGTTCGTGGGTTATATTCCGTTTGACGCTTCAAGCGGCGAAGGGTTTGCCGCTGCATACGCGGCGTTGAAGGACGGCGATACCGATGGTCGTGATTCCCTCGAAATAAGCGACGAACGTGTTTCCAAGCCCTGGAACGAAGAAGGCTGGCGTTTGCTCGGTTACTTTGCAGCTCCGGTTCAGGCGTGGGATCGTGCCGTACTTAGCCATAAGCTTTCCGCTCCGATCTACATGCAGTCAATCGTCGGCAAAATGATCACGAGCTCTGTGGTCGCCGGCTATGCCACCACCGATCCGCGTATGGCCGATACTGATGGCGACGGCATGGACGATTTCTATGAAATGTTCCATGGCCTTAACCCGATTCTCGGTACAAATGTCGACACTCCCAATGCTTCGACATGGAGCGGCGGGAAGCGTGGCGATATCATTTCCGCCATTGTCAACGAGTCTGTCTCGCCCCGCGAGAGCCTCGGAACATTCAACGCATACTTCAACGAGTGGATTTATCCGTCTTATAACGGCGTAAATGCCCGTGCCGGCATGCCGAAGGCCCTTGTGTGCAAGAAGTATGGTGCCATAAAGGCTCCGCAGGCATACGACCCTGTGCTTTATCCCTGGATTATGGGTACGGCTATGGCCGATGCCGATGGCGACGGCCTTAGGAACGATGCCGAGCGCATTGTGGCCAACGTCGCCGATCCAATGCCTCGCCACACCGATCCGACGCCCCGTTGGTTCACGGAGCGCACAACTCCGTTGAGTTATGTTTCCCAGTATTATCTCACTCCTGCCTCAATCGCTCTTATGCCTTGGTTCCCGACTGCGACGACTTATTTCGAGTTGGCAACATTCGCAGGCACAAGCGGCTTTGCCTATATGTACAGCTTTGAGGAAGGTGAAGGTTATGATACCGACGGTGACATGAAGCACGACGCTGCTGAAGTCGTGGCAGGCTTCACCGCCGAGACCGATCCTCAGATGTTCAACGACCCGGACCGCCGTCAGGCGCTCTGGCTCGATGGCGTCAATTCATATGCTATGACGGTGAACACGCAGTTCCGTCCGATTCATTCGGCCGATCTCTTCAAGCAGTTCACTGTCGAATGCTGGGCAAGGCCCGAGAAGGAAGGTGTTGATCAAACGATTCTTGAGCGCTCGGCGCTGTATGCTGGCGATGCGCTTAACAATTCCGCCATGGCTATCCGTGCAAACTTCCGCGTTGGAATTCTTGCAAACGGCAAGGTCTACGGTATGTTTGATAATGACGAGGCAATCGAGTCTGGCGCTAACACGACAAGAAGCTGCCAGTATGTCGAAGGCCCCGTTCTCAAGACCGGCGAGTGGGCGCACATCGCTCTCACCTTTGATGGCGGTACGCTTAGGCTTTATGTAAATTCTGAGCAGAAGGCTTTTGCAAATACATCGCTTGTTCCCGCTAACGGTGTGACTACGATTGTACAGAATCCCGGTTCAACGAACGCATTCCCGACGGTGTCGTATTCAGCCCGTCCTTCGGCGCTCTTTGTCGGTGCCCGTCCTGTAAAGGCGGCCGACGTCAAGGCCGGATTGGTGAATGTGCCGGAAATGGTAATGACACCGTGCTATACTGTCGAAGGCCGCGGCATTGAGTCCTTTGATAATATGCGCGAGTACTTCTGCGGCTGGGTTGACGAAGTCCGTATCTGGGATGGCGTGCGTACGCAGTCTGAAATTTCAGAGTCCTACAACCTCCGCTACGGATTTAACGAGGCGCTTGCCAACCGTGAAAGCGTAGCGACGGCATGGGTGCTTGGGGCGACGCGCAACAGCAACGACGGTGCGGCAATGCTTCCTGCGGAACTCATCTACCACTACAACTTCGCGACATTGCCGTCCGCAGTCGACGGGGCGCAGGTTGCAAAGGCTCCCGCCGGATTCAAGGCAAATGTTCTTGAGGTCGCCGATGGCACTCAGTACAGCAAGAACGGCGAGATTGACACCGAGGGTCTCTACGATCAGGCGGCTCTCAGAGATACGGGAATAGCGCATGACCTTTTGGTCGGCTGGTGGGCGTCTACACAGCTCAGGAACACAGTGTACGATAACTACTATATCGTTCCCTGGATCCAGAATACTGTCGGTCACCTGCCTGCCATTGACGGCACGAGCGTCGACACGTTCCTCTATTCAAAGAACTTCGGTTCAGGCTATACGCTGCCAAGCGATCATGGCGTGACATCATTTGTCTATCCCGACACCGCAAATCCGTATTCCTCGGTTGTTGAGCTTTTCGATCGTTATCAGAAGCTCTTCCGGGCGACGCGTATTGCAGAGCAGTACGGTCCGGGATTTGTAACGGTCAAGGCGTACGCGGAATATGCGGCTCGCTGCACATTCGTCGGAACGACCGATCTTATCCCGCTCGGCGGCGCATTTGCCAAGGCATGTTCCAAGATGTGGGATCGCGCGGCATCGGATGCCTGGGAGCTTACCGGCGAAGACAGCGATGCCGACGGCATGCCCGACTGGTGGGAGAATTTTGCCAAGTCCAAGTACGGCAATGGCGCAGACTTGACGTGGGATACCATTGTTGAGCGCAACGGCGTCAAGATGACGGCAGGCCAGGCGTACAAGTTCGACCTCTACTCAGGTATGCAGCCCAGCAACAACGGTGAAATCAAGCCAGAGTACAAGGCAAATGCCGACACCGATGGCGATAACCTGCCGGATTGGTGGGAAAGGACGTACGATATCTTTGCGTCAAGCGATGTTGACGATGACGACGGCGATGGACTCTCTAACTGGGCGGAATATCTTCTCAGCGAAGTCTTCGACCTTGGCATTCGCTTCAATCCTACCGACGCGAAGAGCGTAAACGGCTTTGATCTTGATTACTTCATCAAGATTGGCGATGTCTATGCCGGCGAAATATTCAGCGACCACGACTTCATCGAGGATCTCAAAGAAGACGCATGGGGCGCTGCATATTCAAGCCGCTACAAGTGGGATGCTCTCTCCGATGTCGACGAGGACGGTTGGAGCAATTTCGCTGAAGCCCGCTATAATGACTTCACAAAGTCTATTATTCCCGGATACACGTCCCATATCCTTGGCGACACCGAAATTCGCGATATGCCCACGCCGGCGCTCAAGCTTACGCTCCGCTATAACGGCTACCGCTCGCTTAACGGTGAAGAAGGCGAGGAGGGCGGCTCTGAAAACACGGGCAGCGATAGCGAGAGTGCAGTTTCCGGCTCGCTCGCTCCTATCGTGGTGAGGACGTACTCAACTGATGCTCTTGCCAAGCCTGATGCCGAATTTGTCGTCATGCCTGGTCAGATTTCTCAGAGCACCTCCTATATTGGCCCATGGGAGAGCAAGACTGTTTCGGGCACGCTTACGCCTGGTTATGTCAACGGCTCCTCTCTTACGCTCGAGTTTGCCGATATCGGCCGCAATGGAATGTATACATTCTATGTCGATGACCTTAGAGAGATCAGCTACAGCCATGCCATGTTCTGGCCTGAAGGGTATCATGTCGGCACATACGAGGAATATATGAGCCTTTACAACGCTTTCGGCAGCGACTATGTACAGTTGCAGTCTATAAAGTTTGAATGGGCCTCATTATTGGAGGAGAGTGCGATTACCGTTACACAGGATCCATCGGGCGAAGAGGGTTATATCTGCCTTAATGGTGAGCGCATCGGTAACATCAATCTTAAGAGCGGAGATTATACTCTTGACCTTACACCGTTTGCGACGTGGGGTTCCTCTCCGACTAACGATACGGATGTGGCGGTAAGCATGATGCAGAAGATCTTCCGCTTTAAGTATTCATCGGTCGTTCCTGCAATGCAGTCGAACAGGCTTGAACTCTTCCTCGGCGACGCCACGAAGGGCTTTGTCAAGGAGGGTGCAAATATGATTGTCGCCTTCTACGACCTCGACGGCAACGGCGATTATACGCCCGGCGAGCCTATGGGTACCGCAACGGGTGTTGACATCGGCTGGAGCCAGGCAAAGGCCGAGCTTGAACTTACTGATACGTCGGTTGTCATTACGCGTGCCGATCTCGTGAGCGGCGCTTCCGACCGCGACAATATCTGGGGCAGCGAGTCGGGCGATACATTGCCGCCTACGAGCAGCGCTCCCTCGAGCACAAAGTATCAGCGCATTAGGATTCTCCGTACGCTCGTCAATGGCTACCCAGTCTGGGGTGTCGGAGCGCCTGCAACCGTGGTCTACGACGGTGTTCTTGACCTCTCCGAACGCAGCTACATCTTTGAGGGCGACATTCTCAAGTCGGGTGAACTCGATCTTGACTGGGACAAATTTGCCACCGAAGCTCTTCCTGCTTTCGAGAGAAAGGGAATCGATCCTGTCGAGGTCGCCTACTCGATTGTCTTCGGCAATGGTGAGATTGATCTGAGTCAGACTAACAATTACTACGCAGTTTGCTCTGTCCGTCGCTTTGACGCCGCATCGGCACGTCCGACGCCGATATCCATCGCGCCCGGCGCGGAGAACGCGGTAATCTTTGATTCGCATCCGACATTCAAGTGGAAACTTCCCAATAGGGAGAACACGTATACGGCGTTCCGCGTGCAGATTCTTGACGGTCAGAAGATCGTCTGGGATTCTGGCGAGCGCAGGGCTCCCGCATGCGATCTCAACGGAGAGTATTCTTTCGAGGCCGATGCGTATATTGATGCGGAGCTTGAGAACTTCAAGAGCTATACATGGCGCGTATCCATGTACAACTCCAAGTTCAGGACCGACCGTTGGTCTACAGAGGGTTATGCGTTCCGCATGAATGCGCCTACGGTGGGCGCCGGTTATGCAAACATTCCCGTGTGCGTCAAGTACTTCGGCCCGGCTAACGTTGCAGGCGCGTCCGAGTTTGTCGTCGAGGCGTTCAAGTCGCCCGACTTCAGCGGAATGCCTGCGGCCCGTGCAGTAGTCACCGACCTTGCTTCCGTAACGGAGGCTGGCGTAACGCATCCGACAAATGCCGTTCTCAACGGTCTTGTCGCCGGCCGCTACTATTTGAGAGCATATGCAGACTTGAATGTCGGCGAGTTTGCAAACCGTGCGCGCGATGCCGTCGAGTCGTGGGGTTATTACTGCGGCCGCGGCAAGCCCGGTGCAAGGCCCTGCACGCCCATCGCTCTCGATGTCACCGACCGCAACGGGTTTGAGAAGCCGTTTGACATCTATCTTGAAGATGTCGACACCAACGGCAACTGCCTGCCCGACGCCTGGGAGATCGTCAACAATGGCGGCAAACTTGACAATGGCGCGAACAATGTTGACGGAACGCTCGTCAATTCGCTCGCCATCAACAAGCAGCTTGCCAATGTGCTTGCAAACTCCGTCGTCGGCAAGGTTCAGACCGATGCGTACAACAACTACATTATGACGGCGTTCTCCTCGCCGGCAATGACCGCTCTCGCACTCGGCTACAGCCCGAGCGACATTACCGTTACGGCCAACGGTTCAATTGCAGTTGCAAGCGAGGTCGAATCGGTATCGATTACCTCCGTCGCGTTTGACGCCAATGGCAATGTCTCGGTTACTGTCGAAGGTTCGCTTAATACGGCTGACGGCAATTTGAACGGGTTTGGCTTCATTCCTCTCGTAGGTGCAGCCGAGAAGTCCGTCACCTGCACCGTATACTATAAGTCAACGCTCGCGCAGGCCAACTGGGATGTCGCCGCCGTAAAGACGATTGCGGTCGGCTCCTCGGCGCAAACCATTGACATTGGCGGGCTTGGCAAGGGTATGAGCGGATTCTTCAAGGTTGTAGTAACAGAATAATTGAGCAGTGGTTGAAAATGAAGAAAACTATTGATAAGGTTCTCGTAATCAATTCGGGTTCGAGCTCACTCAAATATCAGCTCTTCAGCATGAAGAAGGGCGAGCGCTTGGCGAAGGGTCTCGTCGAGCGCATTGGGTGCGGCGGTCCGAAGGATCATACTGAGGCGTTAAAGCAGGTGGTTGAAGAACTCGGCAATCCGCAGGATATTGACGCCATCGGTCATCGCGTGCTGCACGGTGCCGAGATATTCAAGGACTCCGTTAAGATGACCAAGAAGGTTATGGCCGAGTGCAGGAAACTTGTTAAATTCGGTCCGCTTCACATGCCGCCAAACCTCGGCGGCATCGAGGCGTGTGAAAAAATCTTCAAGGGCGTTCCGAATGTAGCGGTGTTCGATACGGCATTTCATCAGACGATGCCCGATTGCGCGGCAATGTACGCAATCGCCCCGAAGTACTACAAGAAGATGGGCATACGCAAGTATGGTTTCCATGGCACCTCGCACAAGTTTATTGTCCAGGAGGCCGCCAAGTACCTTAAAAAGCCGCTGTCAAAGCTCAATCTTGTAACTTGCCATATGGGCAACGGCTCGTCGTTTGCAGCCGTAAAGAACGGCGAGTGCATCGACACGACTATGGGTCTGACGCCCTTGGCTGGTCTTATAATGGGTACGCGCTGCGGCGATATTGATACTGCCGCCGTGCTCTCCATCATGGAGGCCGAAAAAAAGACTCCGGCCGAGATGGATGCTCTTCTCAATAAAAAGTCTGGGCTTCTGGCTCTTACCGGGTCGAGCGATTGCCGCGACATTGTGGCGGCGGCGCAGGCCGGAGATAAAATGGCCGAGCTTGCTCTTGAGATGCTTACATACCGCATGGCGCTCTACATCGGTGCTTACAATACGGTTATTGGGGGAGCAGACGCAATTGTAATGACGGGTGGAATCGGCGAGAATTCCGCCGAGGTCCGCGAGAGGATTGTAAACCGCCTTGGCGCGCTTGGCATTAAGCTTGACAGGAAGGCCAACAAGATTCGCGGCAAAATTGCTGTTATTTCAACCAAGGCGTCGAAGATTCCGGTCATTATTCTCCCCACAAACGAAGAGCTGATGATTGCACGCGACACGGTACGTGTCCTTAATGGTTAATTATATGAACGCTACGCAGAGAATAATAGAAAAGGCTTCAAAGCTCAACGGAACAGTTGTTCTTCCTGAAGGTATGGATGCGCGGGTTGTGACGGCAGCTTGCGCATGTATCGACCGCAAAATCTGCAGGCCGATTGTGCTTGGTACACCTGAGGAGATTGCAGTGGCCGAGGCTTCTGCGGGTTTGTCTCTCGCTGCGCGCGGTATCGAGGTAATAGATTATACAAAAGGCGACGCCGAGCTTGAGGCGGCGTTTCTTGAGTCCTGGAACGCCAAGGAGGCAAAAAAGCCGGCCGAAAAGCAGAAACTTATCGATCTTGAATCTGCAAGCAAAACGCTTCGCACCAAACGCATCTATTTTGGTGGCATGATGGTCAAGCTCGGCAGGGTTGACGGCCTTGTTGCCGGATCGATAGCCTCTACCGGCGATATGCTCCGCGCCGCCTTCCATACGCTTGGGACCGAGAAGGGCGTCAAGACGGCAAGTTCCTGCTTTATCATGGATCTCAAGACTCCAACGGCTTCCGGAGACAGTGTTGTTGCTTTTGGAGATTGCGCCGTAATTCCCGATCCCACGAGCGAGCAGCTCGTCGATATTGCGTTTGCAACGGCAAATACATATCGTGATCTGACGGGCAATGAACCGCGTGTGGCCTTTCTTTCGTTCTCCACAAAGGGTTCTGCAGGCGGTCCGCTTGTTGAAAAGGTGCAGAAGGCGGCAGAGCTTGCGGCTCCCAAGTTTGCAGAGGCGGGAATTAAAATGGACGGCGAACTTCAGTTTGACGCCGCGATTGTTCCGTCGGTCGGCCAGCTTAAAAACCCCAGCGGGCAGATTCACGGCAACGCCAATGTCTTTATTTTCCCCGATATCCAGGCTGGCAATATTGGCTATAAGATTGCTCAGCGTATTGGCGGGGCCGAGGCCATCGGGCCAAATCTCCAAGGGCTTGCCAAGGCGATGAACGATCTTTCGCGGGGCTGTTCGGCTGAAGATATTGTCGGTACGGTCGCGGTCACACTCCTGCAGAGTCAGAGCAAGTTGAACGCTTGAGCAATAAGCCTTGATTTGCTAAACTAAACTGGATTTCCCTTTAAAAATAAAAAAATGACACGTCAAAAAATGCTTGAGCGGGCAAAAGAGGTCTTCGATATAGAGATCGAAGGCCTTGCGCGTACTCGTGATTCGTTGGGCGAGTCATTTACATCTGCAGTGGAGATGCTTCTGACCTGTTCTACAAGCGGCGGAATCGTCGTAGTGACGGGTGTCGGCAAGAATCTGCACATTGCAGAAAAGATGAGTGCAATTTTTGCGTCAACGGGTATTCGTTCGATAGTCCTCAACCCGGTGCAGGCGATGCATGGCGATCTCGGCATGGTTTCGTCAAAGGATGTCCTCATTGCATTGTCATTCAGCGGCGAGTCAGAAGAGGTTCTCAGGTTGGTGCCGGCAATACGACGTCACGGCCTCAAGGTTCTTTCAATGACGGGCAATTCCAAGTCGTCGCTTGCCGAGTTGGGCGATCTGCATCTTGAAATCCCGTGCGGGCGCGAGGCTTGTCCGTTTGGAATGGCCCCCACCAACTCAACCACGG
This sequence comes from Kiritimatiellia bacterium, assembly GCA_045657505.1. GTDB lineage: Bacteria > Verrucomicrobiota > Kiritimatiellia > RFP12 > UBA1067 > UBA1067. The sequence goes on from JAZOTG010000226.1 coordinate 11,755, forward strand.
CGACGATGGCGATGGGTGATGCTCTTGCAATGGTACTCATCGATGCCCAGCAGTTCCCCATACGCGATTACGCGATGAATCATCCTGCCGGAGCGATTGGCCGCGCTCTCGTGATGAAGGCGGCCGACATTATGCGTAAGGGCGAAAGGCTTGCCATGGTGAAGCCCGCCGAGAGCGTTGTTAACACCTTGATGGCGATGACACGCGCCAAGAGCGGCTCTGCAGTAGTCGTGGATGAGGACGGCAGGCTTATCGGTATTTTCACCGACGGAGATTTCCGCCGCAGGATGAGCAGCGCTGATGAGGCGGTAGGCCTTTTAAATCTGCCAGTTTCCGCGGTAATGACGTCATCGCCCATGTTTGTGCGCGACGATGCATACGCGGCCGATCTTTTGAAGGTGTTTGAGAAAAGGCGCATTGACGACCTGCCGGTGTGCGACGAAAGGGGTTGCGTAGTCGGCATTGTCGATATTCAGGACTTGCCTAAAATGAAAGTGCTTTAACATTAAAGGAGGGATTAAAATGAGCAAAAGTCTTGTAGTAGTTGTTACCGCACTTGCGGGTATGCTGGTCGCCTCGGTTGCCGATGCGCAAAGTACAACGCGCCGCCGTTCATACGGCACCCGCTCAAGCGGCGTGCGCTCCGAATCGCAGGACGGCGCGTCAGCATCCGCAAGCGCAACGGGTGTGGTTCTTGAGCAGCTTCCAAAGGTTGGACGCGTTTCAACATTGAACGCGCCGACTGTACAGGGTGCTTCGGTTGTCGGGCCGTGCTATACGAAACCGCGCAAGTGGATCGTTCTCGAGTCTAAGTACAAGACTGAGATGCCTTGGGTCGATAGGCTCACGTTTACATGGCACGTTCTGCTCGAGACGTCTACGGCTACTGAACGCGCAAAAGGCGACAAGGAGAAGATTGCGCCGTATTCGTATTTTACGACAACTGTAAATTATGCCAACATTCCGAAGGGTTCGCATGCCGCATGCGTGTGTCTTCCACCTTCATATCTTGAGCGCTATGGCGAGCCCAAGGCCATAGGTCTTGTTATTACAAGCTCTGACGGCACAATGCTTGCCGGCGACAGCGTGAGCGAGATCAAAGGCATTAAGTCGCACAGCAAGTGGTGGGAGGATTCCAAGGTCATGGATGCCAAGCAGAACGGAGAGAATATGATTGAGCGCCGCCAGGGGCTCGTCGATCGTTCTAAAACTCTTTGGGCGCTTGTCAACCCTAACGACTACGAGACGATTGTCCAGTAAGTTCGCTAAAACTAAACGGTTAGATTATGGGAAAGAAAATTCTGACACTGAATATCGGCGCGGCAACGGTGACGCTCGCCGAGTTTGATATTGGCGGCAAGGCACCGGTACTTTTGAATTATGGCACCGCCCGCTTGGCCGCGAGCCTCGATTCCGGGAATGCTTCGGCCATTCTTACGCCGGCGCTCCACGAGATAATGCGCGGACATTCCATCCGCCCGGGCAAGGTTGCCCTTTCCATTTCGGGGCAGATGGCGTTTTTGCGCTGCGCGGCGATTCCTCTTGCCGGCGGGCAGGAGAAGTTCAATACTCTTATCCGTTATGAGATAGAGCAAAACATTCCGTTCCCTATTGACGAGATGGTTTGCGACAGCCAGGTGCTTGGCGAAACCGAGAACGGCGACAAGTCGGTGATGATTGTCGCCTCGAAGGTTGAGCAGGTCGAATCGATTGTCGAGGCTGTCAAGTCGGCGGGCTTTGTCCCCGAAATCGTAGATGTTGCGCCCATCTCGCTCATCAATCTTCTTCAGTCAAGCCCCGCTTACAGCGGCGAGTGCTCCATCCTTCTTGATATCGGGGCAAAGACAACCTCGCTTTCGATTATTGAGGGAGAGAAAATCTATAACCGCGCCATTCCTGTTGCAGGCAACACGCTTACCAAGGAGATAGCCCAGGTGCTCGGTTGCACGCTTGACGAGGCTGAAGCGTACAAGTGCGATAATGCGTACGTCTCCATGGGCGGAGTGACGGAGGATGAAGATGAAACGCTTGACCGCGTTTCAAAGGTCTGCCGTTCCGTTATGACGCGCCTTCATGCAGAAATCACCCGTTCGGTCAACTTTTATCGCAGTCAGCAGCATGGCTCGATGCCGGTAAAGCTTTATTTGACCGGCGGAACGGCCATGCTGCCCCAGATAGGCGAATTCTTCCAGGACTCGCTGCAGATTGAAGTCGATTTACTCAGGCCGTTTGATCTTATCGGCTGCGCATCGTCCGTTGACACAAATGCCGCCGCGGCAGATTCGGTATACCTTGGAGTTGCAGGAGGTCTGGCTCTTCGCGCTGCGGGCAAGGCCGCTATTTCAATCAACCTTCAGCCGCCGTCGGTTCTTGCTGCCAAAAAAGAGGCTGGCAGGATTCCTTTTGTGGCGGTGGCTTCGGCTACGCTCGCTGCGGCCGGCGCATTGTGGTTTTTCGTTCAGAACGGCGAGCTTTCCTCTCTTCAGGATGAGAATGCCGCGTATGAGTCAAAGCGTGCAGAGCTTGAAGGCAACAAAGCCTACAATCAAAAGCAGCGTGAGGCTTTTGAGGCTGAAAAGACGGCTGCAACAGAGCTTTCAAAGCGTATCAGCCGCCGTGACGCATACGCTTCGCGCCTTAATGCCGTCCGCCAGGCTCTTGAGCCTGATATGTGGATTGCGCGTTGGGAGGAAAAGCGCGTAAAGGTCGACGCGCCCAAGCCCGATGCGAATACGGTGCGCCGTACACGCGGCAGGTCGCAGGCGGAGCCCGAGACATTTGTCACGGTTTCAGAGGTTGTCGTCCGCATTTGGAAGGACAGGTCTGAAGCCCTGTCAAAGGAATCAAACGGCGACACCATCCAGAAAATAATCCGTGAGCGTCTTAAAAAGACTGGCGCATTCAAGGATGGCGGCATAGAAACTCCCAGTGCGCCGGCATACGGCAAGGATGGTTGTTTGCAGGAAGTTGTTTTGAAACTCCAGTTTAAGGAACCGTGAGCAAATGAATAAAAATCAAGTGACAATGGCCGTGATAGGCGGTGCGGGCACGCTGATTGCAGCTGTGCTTGCCGTACTCGCCTGGTTTGGCGGATCAACCATAGAAGAGTTGAAGTTGGAGCTGGCCGACAACAAGGCCGCCTGTGACGAAAACCGCTCGATTACTCGCAAGACCGGCGAAAAGTACAAGGAAAATCTCGGCATACTCAAGGAGATGTCGCAGAAGGCGTATGAGACTGTTACGAACGGCTATGCCCAGTCCGGTATTCCAACGGCGGATGCGCTGCAGAAAATGATGCATGACGGTGCAGAGCGTTTTAAAAAACTGCCGGCCGACGCGGCAAGGAAAATCGTCAAGCACGATTTTGGCTTCGGGTCTTTTGCCGATTACATCAAGGGTACTGTGCCGAACAAGGCGGATGTTCCTGTCCTGTACCGCCGCTGGTGCGATGTGCAGCGGATTACGGAGATTCTTCTCGAGTCGCGTGCCACCGAACTTACCGGCGTCAAGGTAGTTGTCAAGGCAGCCGTTGAAGAGGAAAAGCCTCGCAACTGGCGCGCACGTTCCAACGACAGAAAGCCTGCGGCGAGCGCGGCGCAAAAATATCCGTGCCAGGAAGAAACGTACGAGATAGAGTTTGTTGCTTCGCCTTCGGCTTTGAGCGCGGTTATCACCGCCTTGGCTGCCGATAAACGCTTTTTTGTAGTTGATTCTCTCAAGTTCGCGCAGTCAACGGACGCGTTGATTCAGGCTCTCGGCGAGAGCAAGGGTGCCGATGGCGCCAAGGGCAAATCAAGGCGCGAGAAGAAGCTTCTTGAGAAAAAGGCGGAAGAGGAGGCCAATCGCGGCAAGAAGCTTGTTACCGATCCTGCCACTGTCGAGCCGTTTGCAGTTACAATGAAGGTAACCTCGATGCTTTATATGGCCAAGGAGGAAGTTAAATGAGCATGCGTAAGTCGGACGGTGATTTTTTCAAGTCGCAGTGGGACAAGCTCGCAGCAGCGGGCGGTATTCTTGTGTTGGCATTGGTCGTGGTAATGAAATTTGTCATTACTTCGGAGGAGGAGTTTGATTATCAAGGTTCCTCGTCAACCGCGCAGGAAGCGAAGGATGACTTTGACGCATCCCTTTTCAAGGCTGTTTTCGATAAGGCGGGTGTACCGGTTCCGGTGCAGAAGGTGCCGAACGACAAGCAAAGCTTTCTTGCGTCCGAGATGAGGGTTTCGTGTTCTGCTCCCGAAGGTTCGGCAAAGCCGGGCTGCGGCAGACCCATCCCATACAGCGACACCAACTGCCGTTACTGCGGAGCCAAGCAGACGAGCGAAATCAAAGTGGTTGTCGATGCTGACGGCGACGGGCTGACCGACGAGTACGAAAAGAAATTCGGTCTTAATCCCGCTGTGGCGGATGCTGACGCCGACAAGGATTCAGACGGGTTTACAAACATCGAGGAGTTTTTGGCGAAAACCGATCCGTCCGACGGAAAGTCTCATCCGGATTATATGGACTCGCTCGTTCTTCGCTTGCCTCTCAAGCAGGAGTACACGCGTCTGCAGTTTGTAAAGGCGTACAAAGTCGGCGATAAGCTTCGCTACAATTTTAAGGAGCCTGGCAGAGACAACGAGTACGACCGCGGCAATTATTTTGCACTCGAGGGCGAAGAAATCGGCAAGACCGGTTTCGTCGTCAAGGGTGTTGAGCACAAGTTCCGTTCAGTTAAAATGCCTGGCGGCATGACAAGGAAGGTCGAGGCCGATGAGGCAACGCTCGAAAGGAAGTCCGACCGCAAGATTATTAAACTTGTGATGGGCGTCAAGTCTACTCCGACCGATGTGCAGGCAACACTTTCGCTTGACCGGGCAGGAGGCGCCGAGTATAAAGTCGTTGAGGGGCAGAGGATCAACATTAAGGGCGTTAGCTACAAGGTGCAAAAAATCGAGGGCGGCAAAAAGGCTGCAACAGTCGTTGTAGCCAACGAAGCTACTGGTCGGGTGAGAGCCATTGAAGCACTTGAACAGTAAAAGAAAAAAGTTTATAATATATACGATAATCT
>JAZOTG010000227.1:0-10121 GCA_045657505.1 Kiritimatiellia bacterium
AGGAGTGATTTTCATGAAAGCGAGCGAACTTGCCATCCGCCTTGGCGGAGTACTTGAAGGTGACGATGTAGAACTTGTCGCATGCGGCGGTCTTGAAGAGGCACGGGCCGGCGATTTGAGTTTCTGCAAAGATCCTAAGCATGTGAAGCTTGTCGCCTCCACCAAGGCTTCGGCGGTTCTTCTTCCCAATGATTGGGGCAATGGTGCGCCTTGTTCCGTCATCCGTGTGGACGATCCTAATTCGGCTTGCATGGCCGCAGCCGCGATTTTTGCTCCGCCCGAGCCTGTGCGCGCTCCAGGTGTTCACCCGACCGCCATTATCGACCCTTCGGTCGAGCTCGGCAAGGATGTGCATATCGGGCCGTTTGTGGTGCTGGAGAAGGGTACGGCAATAGGGGACGGCGCCGTAATCGAAGCGCAGGTTTTCATCGGCGAAGGCTGCAAGGTCGGTGCGCATACGCATATTTACCCTCAAGTGACGCTTCGAGAAGGAACTGTCGTCGGCAAGGATTGCATTATTCATTGCGGAGTGCGTCTTGGCGGCGACGGCTATGGGTTCAATAACGGCCGCCGTGAAGACGGTTCTGTGTTCATCGAGAAGATTCCACAGCTTGGAATTGTCGAAATCGGCGATGGTGTCGAGATAGGCTCCAACACTACAATCGACCGCGCCCGCATAGGACGCACATATATAGGGCCTATGACCAAAATCGACAATCTTGTCCAAATCGGCCATAATGTCAAGGTCAAGGGGTATTCGGGGCTTATTGCGCAAAGCGGCATTGCAGGTTCGACAGAAATAGGGTATGGGTGCCTTATTTGGGCCCAGGCCGGAATTTCCGGGCATATCAAGATTGCCGACGGCGTGCAGGTCGGTCCGCAGGCAGGTGTTCCGCAGTCGCTTGACGGTTCCGTCAAGTATGTCATCGGCGCTCCCGCGGAATCAATGAAGGATTTTGGCGGGCGCGTTCTTCTTCCTAAGATGGTGGCAAAACTTAAGGCGGAAATCAAGGAGCTTAAAGCGAAAATCGGGGACAAGTGATGTTTGATTATGTCGTAATCACGGCAGCAAACGAAGCTCAGGCTCGCGGCTATCGGGCTCAAACCAGGTCGTATGGCAATGTTCTGGTCATTTCAGATCCCGGCGGTCGAAGAGTCGGCTCGCTGGGAGCGACAGTCAATCTTTTAAAAAAGCTAAAACTTTCCGGCAAGGTGCTCGTGTGCCATTCTGGCGGTGATGCTCGTCGTACGCCGGGATATGCCGCAATGGGCAAGGCTTTTGTCCCCATGCGCGACGGCAGGCCTATGTTTGAGCATATCGTCGAGTCTATGCAGCGTCTGCCATTGCCTGATGGCGGCGGCGTGCTTGTCGTTTCCGGCGATGTGCTTTTGGAATTTGATTGCAAGGCCGTTGATTTTTCTCTCCCCGGCGTTACCGGCGTAGCATATCCCGACGGCCCGTTCGAGGCCCGCAGGCACGGTGTTTACAGGGTTGCTTCGAAAAAAGCAGGCAAGCCCGTAAAGGTGGTGGATTTTCTCCAGAAGCCTGCGGTTGAAGGCGGTACGCACCTTATTGACACGGGCATCATGTTCATAGACTGGCACACGGCCGACAAAATGAAGTCGCTGCCGGTGGAGGGCGACATCTACGACGAGTTCCCCAAAATGCTGCTTTCGGGTTTTTCGCCGTTTAATGTCAACATAGTCAAGAAATGCACCTTCTTCCATATCGGTTCATCGCGCGAATTGCTCAATCGCCTTGGTGATGGCCGCAATTATGTCGATTGCGCCAACTGCAGGCTTGAGCTTGCCGGCGGCAATATCGTCACGAATATTCCGGCCGGCAGATTTGACACCATAAAACTTGCCGAGAACGAATGCTTTACCTGCCTGCCGGTCGGCAAAAACGGCTGGTACGATCTCAAATACAGGCTGGACGACAACTTTAAAACCGACGGCCTGTGGGAAAAGCATTCCATGGCCGAGAAGATGAAGACCTTAAATTACAATCGTCTTCTCAAGGTCCGCGGCAGGGTTGGCAGTTCGGCGGCGGAGAAGACCGTAACCGTGAGCGCCCCCGTCAGAATTGATTTTGCCGGCGGGTGGAGCGATACGCCTCCCATATGCAACAACGAGGGCGGTGCCGTGCTCAACGCTTCTGTGATACTTGAAGGGCATCGTCCAATCGCAGTTACGGTAAAGCCGCGGCGGGATAAATTCGTTAAAGTTGTCTCAAAAGATCTGGGCAAACGCAGACTTCTCAAGTCGGCTGCTGAAATAGCCGATCACAACGATCCGCACGACTGGTGCGCACTTGTAAAATCGGCGCTTACGGTGACAGGCTTTGAATTCGGCAGCCGCGGCATCGATATAATAATATCGGCAGATTTGCCGAAGGGCAGCGGCATGGGTACAAGTTCAATTCTTGGCGCTGCCGTGATAGCCGCGCTTTTGGGGCGCGTCAATCCGGCCGAAGTGGGTGCGTTGACGCTCGAGCTTGAGCGTGAGATGTGCACCGGCGGCGGCTGGCAGGACCAGTTCGGCGGTATCTACGGCGGCGTTAAACTGCTAAAAACAAAGCCTGGCGCCAAACAGGATGTTTCGGTCGAAAAAATTGCACTCCCTCCGCAGACGCTGGAGGAACTTAAGAGCCGTTCACTTCTCTATTTCACGGGGCAGAAGCGCATGGCGCGCAATATTCTGCGCAAGGTGCTTTCCTTCTATTCTGAAAATCCGCACAACTTCTGCGGCATTCTCGTAAAGAGCCTGAAGGCCGATGCGCTCAAGGCGGCCAGAGCGCTTTCGAAGGGCGACTTGAAGTCTTTTGCATCGTCGCTCAACAATTATTGGCGCGACAAGAAACTTTTAGATTCGGGCAGCACCAATGAGCGCGTTGAAGAGATTATAGAATCGATTGCACCGTATGTCGATGCGGTATCCCTTACGGGGGCCGGCGGCGGCGGCTTTATGTTCATACTTGCAAAGTCCGCATCCGACGCATTAGCAATACGCAGGGCGCTTGAAAAGAAGTCTCCGTCGCTATATTCACGCTTCTATGATTTTGATATTGTAGACGAAGGCATGCAGCTGGAGGTGCGATGAAAAGGCTTCTTGTTTTGAACGGTCCTAATCTCAACCTTCTTGGAACGCGCGAAGTCAATCTGTACGGGAATGGGACTTACGGAGATCTTGTAGAGCACTGTTTGCGCGAGGGCGGGAAATGCGGTGTGCAGATAGATGTGCGTCAGACCAACCATGAGGGCGTGCTTGTCGATTGGATTCAGGAGGCCAAAGGCGTTTATGACGGCATCGTGTTGAACGCCGCCGCGTACACCCACACTTCTGTGGCCATACTGGACGCGCTCAAAGCGGTTGCTCTTCCGGCGGTAGAGGTGCATTTGACCGAGCCGCTGCTGCGGGAAGAATTCAGAAAGGTTTCTTTTGTTTCAATGGCCGCCGAAAAGACATTTTCAGGGATGGGCTTTGAGTCGTATTCCGCGGCCATAAGCTATTTGGCGTCAAAGGAGGTTGTTTAAATGCCGCTGTATCGTTATGAGGCGAAGGATCCGTCGCTCGGGTGCTCGAAGTGTTCGCAGGGTTTTGATGTGACGCAGTCTCTTGCCGATGCCAAGCTTGAAATATGCCCTGAATGCGGCGCGGCAATCTATCGTGTTATATGCGCGCCGGGGTTGGCGCATTCAAAAACGGATTTGCATTATCGGGCAAAAAGAGCAGGTTTTAACTGTCTTAAGAAGGTATCAAAAGGCGAATACGAAAAAATGTATTGAAAGAGAAGTTATGGGAGAATGTAATCACAACTGCGCAGAATGCGCATCGAAAAAAGAAGGTACGTGCGACGGATCGCACGATTTCAGAGCTCCGGCCAATGCGCGTTCGAATGTCAGGCGCGTCATCGCGGTAATGAGCGGCAAAGGCGGCGTGGGCAAAAGCCTGGTGACGGAACTTCTTGCCGTAGAGGCGTCAAGGCGCGGGCTTAAGACGGCTATTCTTGATGCTGATATCACGGGTCCGTCCATTCCCATGGCGTTTGGCGTTACAGAGCGTGCCGTAAGCGACGGGCAGGGCATCCTGCCGTGCCGTAGCCAGGGCGGCATTGGCATTATGTCGTTGAATTTGCTTGTTGAAAATCCGAAGGATCCCGTGGTTTGGCGCGGTCCGATGATAGCCGGTGTCGTCAAGCAGTTCTGGAGCGATGTTTCGTGGGGCGATGTGGATGTGATGTTCGTTGACATGCCGCCGGGCACGGGCGATGTTCCGCTTACGGTGTTTCAGTCGCTTCCCATCGATGGAGCGGTCGTGGTTTCATCTCCCCAGGATCTTGTTTCGCTTATTGTTGAGAAGGCCGTGAGAATGGCGGAAATGATGAAGATTCCCGTTCTTGGCCTCGTTGAGAACATGAGCGTGTTCAAATGTCCCGATTGCGGCAAGGCTCATCGCATATTCGGCGGAGAGGGTTCGTCTGCGCTCGCAAAGGAACATGCAATTGCCGCATCTGCGGCGTTGCCTATCGACCCTGCCTATGCAGCGGCTGTCGATGCCGGCAATATTGAATCTGCCGACACATCGTCTCTCAAGGCCGTTGTTGACGCAGTTCTCGGCAAGTGATTTAAACAGATTAAACCTAAGGAGGGTAAAATGGCAGAATTGATAGTAGCGCTTGATGTTCAGACACGCGAGGAGGCTGTCTCCAAAATCAAGGAAATCGGCGATGGCGTAGGTTTTTATAAAATCGGGCTTGAGCTTTTCACGGCAGAGGGCCCCGATATCGTCAAGGCCGTTAAGGATCTCGGCAAGAAGGTTTTTCTTGATCTCAAGTTTCACGATATTCCGCGCACGGTTGAGCGCGCGGTCCGTTCGGGCGGCAAACTCGGCGTCGATTTGATGACGATCCATTCAATCGGCGGCAATGCCATGATCCGCGCTGCTGCAGATGCCGCGGCGGAGTTTGGCGCCGCAGCGCCAAAGATTCTTGCGGTGACAGTTTTGACTTCGCTTGATGAAGCCGATTTGAAGGATGTCGGCATCTTGTCGCGAACCCCGGCCGAGCAGGTTCGCTCTGCGGCGTATCTTGCCGTTGCAAGCGGAGCCAATGGTTTGGTGTGCAGCCCCAAGGAGGTCGGAGTCCTCTCCAGGGCTTTGCGTGCCGGTACGGTGTTTGTAACCCCCGGTGTCAGGCCTGCAGGCGCTGCGGTAGGCGATCAGAAGCGTGTCGCCACTCCCGCCGACGCCGTTGCCGACGGCGCTACGCACCTTGTAGTGGGCAGGCCCATTCTTGCCGCCGCCGACCCTGCCGCCGCCGCGAGAGCTATTCTTGCGGAAATGGCGTCAGCAGTTTCGTGAATCAGGGGTGCGCTGTGAAACTTCATCTTAACCGCGAGTTCTTGTTGAGGCATGTTTTTTCGCTGCTTGTGTTTCTTGCTCTCGGCGGATGGTTTGCCTTCGACGCATACGTGCGCTATCCTCGCACGGATGCACGCGAGCTTTACACGTCAATTGAAAAGTCGGCTCCGCCGGAGGGTCTTGATCTTCCGGCGTTCAAAAAGCAGAAAACGCAGACGCAGTCGATTTTGGCTTTACTGACGTTGGCCGCCGCCGCCGGAGTCGGGTTGCATCTGTTGATGGTGGCGCGCTTTGCCTTTTCGTTTTCCGACGATTCGTTTTCGTGCGGGGCAGAGTCGTTTTCCTATTCCGATGTTTCAAAGGTTGACTCAACAAGATGGAGTGCAAAGGGCATACTTGTCGTTTATGCTGGCGGCAGAAAAATGGCTCTTGATTCGTGGCATCATAGCGGAGTGAAAGAATTTTACGAAATATTAAAATCGAGGGTTGACATTTCGGATAATATTTGAGATACTATCCCACCGTAGCACCCGTGGTGAAATTGGCATACACGCCAGATTCAGGTTCTGGTGCCGCAAGGTGTGTGGGTTCAAATCCCACCGGGTGCACCAACCCAAATTGGCCCCTTCGTCTATCGGCTAGGACATCTGGTTCTCATCCAGGAAAGAGGAGTTCGACTCTCCTAGGGGCTGCCAAATAATGTGTAAACACGCGTTTAAGGGTTGCGGCTGGTGAGAAAATTCTTGATTACTTTCTTCAAAATTCTTTTTAGAACGTTAGGCGTTCTTGCTTTTGCTTTTCTTATTCTTTTTGCAAGCCTCTTCTTTAGAGAGCAAAAATTGCCGTCATCGCTGGTCGATTGGATAACAAAGAACATTTCATCCGGTGATATCATAATAGGCTGCGAATCGTTATCGTTCGGGTTTCGTCACGGTTTCAGGGCCGTCGGCATTTGTGTCTACGACAGGCGTAAGATAGATTGCCTTGAGAATCCTATTGCAAAAGCGCAGCAGGTTCATGTTGACTGCATAGCGAGAGAGGTTAAGGTGTACGGCGCTGAATACGCCCGCCTTCCGGACAGTTACTATGAGGAGGGGCCGGTTCCGGAGGCCTCCCCGCCTTCGCCGATAGATTTCAAAATACCGTCGCTCCCCGAGTTCTCGCTTATACTTGACTCTCCGTCTATTCTCGGACTTGTCCCCGATACGGTTTCGGCGAGAGTGCGTACAGACGCGGCTGAAAGAAAAATTGTTTTAGACGACATTTACATAAAACTTCCCGGGCTCGACTGCAACACGGTTCTGCGCGGCAATTTTGCCTTTAATCTCAATACGCAGAAAATCACCGCGTTTTTAAGCGGAACGGCGATGCAATCTCAAATCCGTCCTTTTTTAGTGGTTATGGACATTCCAAGCGCACTTCCTTACGTCGATGCGTTCACGGAGATTCCCGTCCCCGTTCGTTCGAGCGTTGAAGTCGCTGTCGATTTGATTACAGCCGATTTGACGCTTTTAATGCATTATTCCCCCGAGATGGGCAAGTACAATTCCGTGCCAATGGCGTTTGCCGACGGAGACGTCTATTTTCAGAACAGGAATCTGGACGACGGTTCCATGCCGGTCGCCTTGAAGGTTGATTTGTCGTCCGCCACCGATAAAGAGGGGCGTAAACTTTCAGGCTGGCTGACGGTCAACGATTTTTCTGGGCGTTACAAGGTGTGCTACGATGTGTCAAGTTCACTGCATCTTAAAGACGCCTTGAAAATTGCAGATTTCATGGATCCGTCGCTGTTGGATTTTCTGCAGTTTGAAAGTTCTCCGTCGATTACTGTGAAAGGTTCTACCGGTACAAGCGCCGAAGATTTGGACTATAACGACCTTAAAGGCACGTTTTCCGCCGACAGGGGTTCTGTCGACGGCTTCAAGTTCAATGGTCTCAGAGGCTCGTACAAACTTAAAGGCGATATATTCACCGTTGACGCGAATATGGAAGGCAAGACTGCCGGTAAGGTAGCAATGCGCAACGAAATATTTTTCGACAAGTTTTCTGCCGACGAGCCTCGATTCAGGTTTAACGGCAGCTACACGGACGGTTCGCTTGAGGAATTTGCCGATTTTATAAATTTCGATCTTGGCGAAAGGAGAGGCAATATAGATTTGTCGCTTGATTTAAGCGGCAGAATCACCACGAATGTATGGAAGAGTCTTGCCGGCAGGGGCAAGGTTAAAATCACCAACGGCCATCTTGCGCGCATGAAACTTTTTGCAGCGCTTACCGAACTTATTGCCGAACGTGTTCCCGGCGTCTCGTTCCTCATCGATCAGACGCAGGCAAGCGGAGATTTCGAGATAAGGGACGGAGTTTTCCATTCTGACAATGTCTATATAGAAGGCAATCTCGTTTCAGTCAAAGGGTGGGGCAGGTATGATTTTGTGAACGACAATCTTGATTTTACCGTGCGTGTCCAGTTTTTAAAGAAAAGTTCGTTTATGGGCAAAATAGTTCAGCCGGTTACCTGGCCGTTCACCAAATTGCTTTTGGAATTTAAGCTGACTGGGCCGATTGACGACCCAGACTGGAAATATATAGATATTCTTGAGAGGATATTTTAAAGGTTATGAATTTAACAAGTCCAAGCCAGGTTAAATCGTGGTGCATCGAAAACGGTTTCCACCCGAATAAGGTTCTGGGGCAGAATTTCCTTATCGATCGCAATGCCCTATTGAGCATTGTCGACGCAGGCTTTGAGTTTTTGGAGTCGCCCGAAGGTGCCAATATTCTTGAAATCGGCCCGGGCCTTGGCGTGTTGACGCAGGAGATGCTTGCGCGCGGAGCCAAGGTTACGGCTGTAGAGAAGGATCCCGTCTTGGCGGCGCGCCTGAAGGAGTCGCTCGGATCTCCAGAAAATCTTACGGTCGTAGCGGATGATGCTCTTAGGTTCATAGCCCGTGGCGGCGATATGAACTATGACGCAATGGTTTCCAACCTTCCCTATCAGGCGGGTACTCGCATTCTGCTTGACTTAGTCATGGCGCGAAGCATCAGATCGATGACGGTTCTGGTGCAGACGGAGGTTGCCGAGCGTCTTGCCGCCAATGAGGGGTCGAAGACACGCTCGCTGTGCGGCGTATGGGCGCAGCTCGATTACGATGTAAAGGTTTTGCGTAAATTGCCTCCGAACTGTTTTTGGCCGCGTCCACAAATATCTTCGAGCGTGGTAAGGCTTGTCCGTCACGAAAGAAATCTGTCATTGACAGACGAGGAGAGAAAACTTTTCCATAGCATTACCAAGAGGGCATTCGAGCATAGACGCAAACAACTTGGCAGTATATTCAAAGATTTGATAAAATCTTCGGCAAGAGCTGAATCGCTTACTAATGAAAATTGGATAAATTTAGTGAAAGGACTTATAAATGAAGACTCCTGAGGAATTGCTTAGGGATAATGGTTTTACACTTGCCGACGAAATAGACAGGCAGGGGTTGCTCGCGCAGTTTATTTCGGAAATGGAGAAAGGGCTAAAGGGCGAGCCGTCTTCATTGATGATGATTCCAACTTATGTAGGTGTGAACGGCAAGATACCGCAGGGCTCAAAGGCTGTCGTACTTGATGCCGGTGGCACGAATTTCCGCGGTGGCATTGTCTCCATTCCGCCGGCGATTGAAGAGAAGTGCAACCAGCCTATGCCGGGCACAAAGGGCGAGGTCGATGTAGAGACGTTTTATAAGGCGTTTGCCGATGAGGTTAACCGCCTCAAGGATAAAGCCACGGTTTCGAAAATCGGCTGGTGCTTCTCCTATCCTGCCGAGTCCACTGCCGATCTTGACGCAAGGCTCGTGCGCTGGACGAAGAATATCGAGGCGCCCGGCGTCGTAGGGCATTATGTCGGCAAAGAACTTCTCGCCCGCACGGGTACAGATGGCATTGCCGTTGTCAACGACACGGTCGCCACTCTTCTTGCGGCCAAGGCCACAGAGGGCGATAAGACGTATTCGTCATACATCGGCTTTATTCTCGGCACAGGCACCAATACTGCATATGTCGAGAAGAACGCTAATATTCACAAGCTTGAAGGTCTTGACGCCGAGGGTTCGATGATCATCAACGCTGAGTCTGGTTCGTTTGACAAGGCTCCCAGCAGCGTGTTCGACAACGCCGTTGACGCTAAAAGCGGCAATCCGGGTTTTGGTCTTCTTGAGAAGAAAATTGCCGGAGCCTATCTCGGACCTCTCGGACTTGAGATTTACAAAGCGGCGGCGAAGGAGGGTCTCTTCTCTGCGAGGGCCGCATCTGCGATCCTCGGCCTCGGTTCGCTTGAGACGATGGACTTTGACAACTTCTGCGCCTCGTACAAGAAGCCGGGCCGCGAGAACGCGCTCGACGCCATTTTTGCCGATTCGGCTGACGCTGAAATCGCGCGCAGGCTCGGTGTGCCCGTGTTCGAGCGTGCCGCAGCGCTGACGGCAATTCAGCTTGCTGCATTTGTCATTAAGTCCGGCGAGGGTACCGACGCCTCTTCGCCGGTGGCCATCAATGCTGACGGTTCCACATATTACAAGACGCGCGCCGTAGCTTTCGATGAGATGGTGCGCCGCGAGCTTGATGCCATGCTTGTGGAGGCCCGTAACATCCATTATACGATTACACCGCAGGTTGACGATGCCCCCATGATCGGTGCAGGTATCGCCGCAATGCTGTAAGCGCCCCCGCAATGAAGAAACTTGCTGTTATTGCCGCCGTATGCGCGGCTCTTACCGCCA
>JAZOTG010000228.1:0-5869 GCA_045657505.1 Kiritimatiellia bacterium
GATTTGATGTACAGGGCGGGGGTGCTTTCATTTGCCGTTTTCTACGACGATTTCGGCGCGGCCGACGCCGATTTTCATGCGGAGATTTGCAATCGCGTCAAAAGAGAGTTCATCGACAGGAAATCCGGCTGTACGCCGTTGATCATGTGCCCTAATGTTTATTGGGGGCATGGGCATGCGTATCAGAGGACGCTTGGCCGGAAACTTGACAGGTCCATTCATATAATGTGGACGGGGCGCGGAATCTGTTCTGACATAAGAGCCGAAGACGTCAGGAAAATCACGGCCGATTTCGGGCGCGCCCCCTTCATCTGGTGGAATTGGCCCGTCAATGACTACTGCCGTTCTAAGATTCTGCTTGGGCGCACCTACGGACTTGACGATGTCGAGTGTTCGGGTTTTGTCGCCAATCCGATGGAGAATTGCGAGGCAAATAAAATTGCGCTGTATGGTGTTGCAAAATGGTGCCTCGATCCGAAGGGTTTCAACTCGCGCAAGGTGTGGGAGGAATCGTTCGGGAAAATATATTCCGATCGCAATGTGGCGGCGGCCATGCGTATCTTTGCAGAGCACAATTCCGATCAGGGGCCCAACGGGCACGGCTACAGACGCGAGGAAAGCGTTTCCGTTTCAGATTTGTGCGCAAGTTCGCTTGAAGAGTTTAAACGCGAAGGCGTAATAGGAGCGGAGCGCCAGAAGAAGCTGCGCGCGCTTTTTGCGGAGGCCCGCGGGGCGAGCGAATATCTTTTGCGCGAACTTCTTAAAGGGCGCTATGACCTCGGCTGGGAGATCGAGGGATGGCTCGAGGCGCAGAAATTCTACATGCAGATCGCCGGCAAGAGCCTTGATCTTCTCAATGCCGCGCGCAATGGCGGCGATATGAAAAAGATCGCTTCCGAGATCGTAAAGCTGCGTGCCGAGCAAAGCGATTCCTCCGAACGCCACCGCGCCAAGTTTGCCGCGGCGACATTCGCCGGCGACAAGCAATGGATTGCGAAGCCGGCCGTGGCCACTCTTGTCATCGCACCTCTTGTCGATACCGTCCTCGAGCAGACGCTTCAGGCGGCATATCTCAAAAAGAACGGCGTGAAGTTCAACCCTGCACTTGGATTTGAGGCGTTTTCCGGCGCAAAGGCGTTTTCAGCCCCGGCCGTCCGCCTTGACGGAAAATATGCGGGCATGACGCGCGTCATGGAGTTTTGCGAAATTGCTCCCGGAGAATCTTTCGGAATCAAGGTGCCGGAAAAGTGGCAGACTGACTACTTCCATGCAAAACTCGGCGGCGAGGCTCCGGTCAAGGCCGGAGTCATTGAGCTTTCGAAGGACGGCAAGACATGGGAGAAAATAGAAACCTGGAATCA
The DNA here is from genome assembly GCA_045657505.1 of Kiritimatiellia bacterium. Classification (GTDB taxonomy): domain Bacteria; phylum Verrucomicrobiota; class Kiritimatiellia; order RFP12; family UBA1067; genus UBA1067. The sequence continues at coordinate 1,362 of JAZOTG010000228.1, forward strand.
CGGCGAGAACATGGAGAAACAGCTTCCGGTTGACGCGCAATGGAGATATGCCCGCTACCGCAATAATTCACCGTCAACCGTGCGCATAAAAATCAATCAGTTCAAGTTTGACGTCAGGAGCGTCACGAACGCTCTTGACGAGCTGCTCGCCGATGCCGTCAAATAATATCCAACATCAATCGTGGGCGCTTCACCAGATAATGTAGACGGCATTGAAACGCTCGAGGGCGTTGTCAAAAGCGTTGTATTCCACAACAGCGACAACGGTTATACGGTGCTTCATGTAGAGCCTCCGTCTGAGTTTGAGCTTCTGCGAGCGAACGAGGTGACGATTGTCGGAAGAGTGCAGACGGTCTGGGAGGGCGAGGAGGTGCTTGCAAAAGGGCGTTGGGTCGTCGACCGCGTCCACGGCAGGCAGTTTAGGGCCGATGAAATAAAATGTGTCGCGCCAAAGTCGATCGCAGGCATTGAGAGATATCTGGCGTCGGGGCTGATAAAGGGCATCGGCAAGGTGCTGGCAAAGCGCATTGTCGCGACGTTCGGCGAAAACACGCTCTATGTCCTTTCGCACCAGTCTGCGCGTCTTCAGGAGGTGCCGAAACTCGGCAAAGCGAAAATCGCCCTTATCCGCGAAAGCTGGCGCGCCAACGAGAGCATGCGCGAAAACATGATATTCGGGCAGACGTACGGAATCAGCGTTGTTAAAATGACGAAGATCGTGCGCAAATACGGCCCGGATGCCGTTGCCATAATAAAGGGCAATCCGTACCGGCTCTGTCGCGATATATGGGGTATAGGCTTTGCCACCGCCGACAAGATCGCGCTTTCGGTAGGCATAGATCAGAACTCCCCGCTGCGCGCTCGCGCCACAATATCGTATGCTCTTGAAACGGAGGCGGAAGACGGCGGACACTGCTGGACATACGAAAACGATTTGCTGCTTCGGGCGAACGAGTTGACTGCGATCCCTCTGGAAATTCTTTCTGCCGCGCTTGAGGAAGAGATTGCCGCCGGTACGATTGCTGTGCTTGACGCTTCGTCTGACGATAAGGTAAGGCGTATCAGCCTAAGGCATCTTCACGCTTCTGAAATGAAGACCGTGAAGAACGTGCTGCGCATTTTGCGTTCGAAGCCGTCGTTTCGCGCCATTGACGCCGAAAAGGCTCTGAAGTGGTGGCAGGGCCAATCGGGTTTCGAATTGGCGGCGCGTCAGACGCTCGCGCTTGAGCGCTGCCTTTCAAGCAAGTTCTCAATTATAACCGGCGGGCCGGGAGTGGGTAAAACGACGATCATCAAAGCGCTTGCCGACATATACAAGGCCCGTTTTCTCGATGTGGTTCTATCCGCGCCGACGGGGCGTGCGGCAAAGCGCATGACGGAGTCGGTCGGGTACGAGGCGCAGACGGTGCACAGGCTTTTGAAGTGGAATCCCGTCACAAACAAGTTCACATACGGGGAGGGGAACCGTCACGACGGCGACGTGTACATATTCGACGAGACTTCGATGATAGATGTGAAACTCGCCGCAAATCTTCTCGCTGCAATCCCCGACGGGGCCACTGTAGTATGGGTGGGTGACACCGATCAGTTGCCGAGCGTAGGGCCGGGGAGCGTGCTGAGCGACCTTATTTCGTCAGGCGTTGTCCCCTCTACGCGTCTTGACGTGATATTCCGCCAGGATGTTTCAGGGCTTATAGTGAAGAACGCCCACCATGTAAACGCCGGCGAGCCGCTTGAGGTGAGGCAGGGCGACAGCGATTTTTATTTTATAAGATGCGAAGATCCCGAGCTCTGCATGAAACGGGCGATAGAGTTCATGACTGAACGCATTCCGCGCAAGTTTGGCTTCTCTCCCATGGAAGATGTGCAGGTGCTTTCGCCTATGCGCAGAAATCTTTTGGGCACTGAAAGCCTTAACATTGAACTGCAGAAGGCGCTGAATCCTTCGGGCGACGCCATAATGCGCGCTGGAGGGGCGTTCCGCGCCGGCGACAGGGTGATGCAGCTCAGAAACAATTATGACAAGGAAGTTTACAACGGCGACATCGGATTCGTTAAATCCATCGATGCGCAAAACCGCAGGATGATTGTGCTTTTTGACGGCCGCCCGGTGTCGTATGACAGCGGCGAGCTTGACGAGCTTACGCTGGCCTATGCCACCACGATCCACAAGTCGCAGGGCAGCGAGTATCCCGCAGTGATTGTGATTGTGCACACGCAGCATTATATGATGCTGCAGAGGAATCTGCTGTATACGGCAATTACACGCGGCAAAAAACTGGTGCTCGTAATCGGCGTGCCGTACGCCATTGACAAGGCGATCGCCAACAACACTGTTCGCGAGCGGCGCACCGCAATTGCGGAAGCGCTGCGAAACTCTTGCGGGAAACGGGAGGTACAGGTTTCATGAGGCTTTTGCTGCTTACGCCGCCGTTGCTTCAGCCGAACTGCCCGTATCCTGCGACAACGCATTTGACGGGCTTTCTCGAGTCTAAAGGTTTTGATGTGCACCAAAGGGATCTTTCCATTAAGGTTACACTCGATGTGTTGCGTGAGTTCGGCGGCGACGAGGCCGACGAATTGATTGAGTTTTTGCAGGGGGGCGCTCCGTTTGAGGCGAAGATGGAAGCGAGCAGGGCCGTTGTGGATTTAGCGCTCTGGATTCGCGATAATCATGACCGTGATTTTGGATTCTCACGGTATGCGGAAAGGTTTTGCGCGTCATTGGACACGTTCGCTTCGTTAGAGAAGAAGATTCGCGCCAAAGGTGTGATTGACGAATTTCTCTATAGGCACATCGCCGATGCGATGGCCGAAGTCAAACCGCAGGTGGTTGCTCTTACCTGTCCGTTTCCCGGCACGCTTGTCGGCGCGTTTAAGACGGCGGGATATATTAAGAAAAACTTCTCCGGAGTGCGTCTGGTGCTTGGCGGAGGTTATGTGTCAAGCGAGTTGCGCGAAATGAACGACGAGCGCGTGAAAAAATATTTTGACGATATTTTTCTCGACGAAGGATATGTTCCGCTTGCGTCGATGCTTGATCCCGAATGCGGAATCGGCTGCGGCAGCGTGCCTGCGTTTGTCAAGCCGTCTTACCGGGGGCTTGACATGGGAGAATATTTTGATGTCGTTGAAACATCAAATTTTGTGACGAGCCTCTGGAGCGCCGGCAGATGGTACAAGCTTATCATGGCCCGGGGATGCTACTGGCGCAAATGCGCTTTCTGTGACGTGAAACTTCCATACATAGCATCGTTTCAGATGTCGAGCGCGTCGGAGATCGTTGATGCGATGCAGTCACTCGGAGATCAGTTTCATTTTGTGGACGAGGCGATGCCTCCCGCTTTGGTTAGAGGCGTGTGCGAGGAGATTCTCCGGCGCGGTTTCAGGTGTGAGTGGTGGGGCAATGTGCGCTTTGACGCTTCGTACACGGCGCAGCTCGCCAGGTTGATGGCAAAAGCCGGGTGTATTGCCGTTACGGGCGGGCTGGAGTGCGCCAACGACAGGCTTCTGTCCTTGATGAACAAGGGCATTACGCTCGCTTCATCGAAAAAGGTTCTTCAGGCGTTTAGGGATGCCGGCATTGCGGTGCATGCCTATCTGATGTATGCCTTCCCCACGCAGACGGAGCGGGAGGCATGGGGGTCGCTTGAGTATGTGCGTGATCTTTTCGGCGAAGGGCTCGTCGACAGCGCTTTCTGGCATCGTTTTGCGCTCACCGTGCATTCTCCCATCGTTCATGAGCCGCAGCGTTTCGGGATTAAGGTGCACAACCCTCTGTCAAAGAAACGCCGGCGCATTTTTGCGCTGAATGAAATAGGCTATGAAGAGCCCGGTGCTCCGGATTGGGATCGTATCGGCAGAATGCTTGAGATAGCTGTCGCTAATTTCAGAGAGGGGCGCGGGCTCGACAAAAACATTGCGTATTGGAAACGAAAGTCTCGCGCATACATAGATGCGCGAGACAATTGAGAAAAGTCCAGGTGATATCCGTTTACTTCCTTGACTGCGTCTCAAGGGCGAGGAGTATCTCGCGGCGTACGGCCCTGTAGGTTCTGCAATCCTTCTCGAAGTCGCCGTATCCGCGGGCCATCTTGCGAATCAGCGAATGCGCTTTCTCCCTGTCGCGTGCGCGGAGCATTGTGAGGAGGTCGGCGTCTTCCATGCCGGCTCTCGTCGCTTCGAGACGCACGCTTGGCCAAGGTGCGCCGGTGCCGGGGTATACGATATGCGTGTCGCCGGGCGGAAGCGAGTTGCCGTTGTTGGCGCCGCCAAAGCGTTTGGGATACGGCTCCTTGAAGGGATCCTGCCCTTCGCTTCTGATCCAGCGGTTGTACCCCCAGTGCAAGAAGCCTTCGACATCGTACATTACCGAAACCCACGGTATGAGTGCGGGGCGCAACAGCTCGCCGTCCATCAGTCTGTTCATCCATTTGCCGCCGGGAATGCAGCAGGTGTAGCACCAGACACGGTCGCCCAAATTTGTGCGGAAACTGTCGTATTTTTCA
>JAZOTG010000229.1:0-3063 GCA_045657505.1 Kiritimatiellia bacterium
AGGAAGACAATACTCAGGAACAACTCCTTGGCTCACAGAACGACATGGCTACGATCCGACTTCTTCATCTCCTGAACAGGCTCAGGCCACCTAAACACATCGCCAAAGCTCGCGGCAACAACACCCAAACAACTAAAAATTAAATATACCCTTTTCATATTAAAACTCCCTGATTTCAAGAGGCTTAAGTTCCACTGTTTTTTCATCACGACCGATACGCACTTTAACGCGACGCTTTTTATGCATATCGAGATTCATCACATAAGCCTTATCAGGATAAACGGCGCTCGTGAAAAAGTGAAGTCCGTCTTCTTTATTCTCCTGCATCAAGACAAGTCGCTGTTTGACCTTTTCGGCGCAAGATACAAGAAGTTTTTTCCATCTGACGCCCAGCCCGGTATTACCGCCCGGAAATTCATATCCAAGCATCAGATAATACCACCCTTTTCCAAAGCGTCTTTTTACGACCAACGCCGTTCCGTCAGAGAGCGCGTCCACAACCTCAACATCCTTCATGTTTTTAAGAGTGGCTGTTTTAATATCGCCAACCGTCTTAAAGCCGTTAATTTCAATCTGACACGGGACAATGAGATCATTAAGGGAGTAATTAAGAAAATCACGGTCAACGCGCTTTGATAACTGGGGCAGACACATAACGCAAGTCCCTCCGTTTTCAATCCAATTCTCAAGAACCTTCTTCGCGTGAATGGACATTGTATTCCAGCCGCCGAACGCAAGAAGCGAATAGCGATTCAAATCTTCAATTCGGGACATGTCGTCAATACCCACAATATCAACCTGCCCGAAAGGAGCCCCAGAAACGCCGATTGTACCAGACGGAGGAAAGAAGACCTCGCGCGCGCGGTCCCACGTCCACTCAGGATGCGAACAGCTCCAAACATTCACTTTTTCATTTAAATGGACAATACGATTCGTATGCTGCGCCCATGGCGCTATATCGGCGCGATTCTGCCCAATATAACCGTCGTACATCCCCATCGCGAGCGCGATTTTCGTCTCGGGAGTTCCATTTGCTCGAGGATGCTCCTTAAAGAAAATATTGCACTTGCGTATCGTCTCACGATAACGACGCGGCGGATCATCGTCATAACCGTAACCTTTTTTTCGCCTGTCGTCAGGCACGCCCCAAGTATACGGATGAGCCTGCGTACCTGTCGAACCCGACTCAAGACAGAGAAGCGAAGTACCCTGGAGCCAAAGCGACTTTATGCCCGCTTCAAGTGAAAGATATTTATCATCCTTATCGTAAGGGATGCCGAATGTCTGCCACTCGTGCGCGAGCCAACCCGACCACCATTCCGGTCCCCACTTCCTGGCTGCGCCGCGATTCTCCGCAGTCGCATACGTAATGTTAGCGCAACCGACGGCATAAAGCTCATTGCAGACAAAATCAATTCCTGCCGGCAATTCAGCGTTAGAAATCGCCGCGCCAGAAGTCGCGAAATGAAACGGGTCGTCACCTACACCTCGACTCATCTTATAATCGCCGCGAAAGAACTTGGTTAAAAACCACTCTCTCGCCTCTTTAAGATTTCGATCCTGAGGCCCTCGCATCTCTTTACGGTGTCCGTAGAAAAAGCCGGTGCGCTCTCCCTTGTTGTTACCCAGATATCTCTCCGCCCACTGAGATTTCAATTCATCACGCTTATCGCGAGGGCAACTCGCATAAATAGTCATCGAGTATATGTCTTTTTCTTTAGCGACCTTCATCCACTCTTCGGTGGCGTTTTCCGTCAAAAGCTGCGGCCAGCTCCCCCATCGCACGTAGAGATTTCCTAAATCGTTCGTCACCATCTCAAAACGTTCACGGCCTGGACCGTAAGAGACGACGCCGAGTTTAAATCTGTCGTTTTCAAAGGGCTTTCCGATCGGTTTAGGATTATATGGGATTTTTATCGTATGCCTAACACGCGTACCATCCTTCGCCTCAATAACGGCCTGAATGTCGAACGGCCCTTTTACACCTTTTGGATAGCGACAAATGAAATACGGCAATCGCGTGACCTTTATCCCGAACTCGGGACATTTGTAGGCTACACGCTTAATAACATTAGTCGCCTCCTCGCGAAAATAAATCGCATAGCAACGGTTGGCCGCATCGCCGCGCGCGGAAAACTTCACTCTGTCTAACTGGCGGACGACTTCACTCTTTTTCCAGCGCGGATCATCATGGGAGAAAATCACAACGCCTTGACCAGTTTCTTTAATTTTCGCGCCTGGCGATAATGTAACCTTCGAGAAATCGGCATATTTTCCTTTTGCGACCTCCACTTCAAAAACAACATTCGTATCGACGAAAAATTCATTCATTCCAAGAATGACATGATCGGTAACAACCATCTTCCCGCCCTTAACATGCCACTTGTTGCCGTGAGGGCGCGACTCCAGATCCATACCGAGGCGCACCGTCCCTCCCGGATGAATTATAAAGCGGGCGTTAAACGGATTGAGCCTGCCTTTAGACAAGTCAAGCGTTCCTCCGTCATGAACAACGGTCCAGCGCGGTTGAGCGTCGCCCGCGCCAGGAACATAAACAGAATCCTCTTCGAATTTCAGTACGCCGCCTGAATAAATATCAGTCCTTCCATGCCGCGGCATCATTCGGCCTGAAACCGAGAGCGTGCCGTTAGTCAATTTCATCGCGTACCCGTACCACCCTGGCCACTCCCAGTCCTCAACCGTTCTGACCTTCCCCTCAAGATCAAGAATCACATCTCCCTTCGGAAGATCTTCCGCGATCGAAATTAAACCAGAGACGGCCGAAAGTACAAGCACAAGAAAACGGTTATTCAACTTTATCACAGCAAAAACCTTTATTTAAGAGACAAAAGCCCTTTAACGAACGGCTAAACGTGTTTATTATAAAAATCACATTTTATCCTCGCTACCTCACTATTATGGAAAACCCAGGCTTTCTTCCGTAGCAAAGTACACTGCCGCCGGACGAACTTTGCTTGACGAAGAAGCGATTGCCATACTCATCGGGCGAAAGATCAGGCAATGTAACAGGAGTGTCAGATTCAAGAACTTTCACATAACGAG
>JAZOTG010000230.1:0-3304 GCA_045657505.1 Kiritimatiellia bacterium
AGCGGTATGGGCCGTTGCCAGGGCGGCTTTTGCACTCCGCGTCTAATAGAGATTCTCGGCGCCGAGCTCGGTTTGCCGCCCGAAGCTTTTCTTCATTCCCGCAAAAAAGCGCCTGCCGTGCTAAGAGCCGGTTCGCCCCACAATCGCCGCGACATGCCCGATGACGTGCTGGATGTTCTAGTCATCGGAGCAGGCCCCGCCGGTCTTTCGGCGGCATGCGCGGCAAAAGAGCATGGAGCGCAAAGCGTGCTCGTGCTTGAGCGTGATGATGCGCCGGGCGGCATTCTTCAGCAGTGCATTCATACAGGTTTTGGCCTTCACCGTTTCAACGAGGAGCTGACCGGTCCCGAGTATGCGCAGCGATATGTCGATATGGCGGTGGCTCTTAAAATTCCCATCGTCTGCGGAACCATGGTGATTGACATATTGCCGCAGGCGATCGGTGACGTGAAGGTTACGGCAATGTCGCCCCGCGGCGGAGTCAAGGTTTACAGAACGCGTTCGGTGGTGCTGGCCATGGGTTGCCGGGAGCGGCCGCGAGGTTCTCTCATGACGCCCGGCACGCGCCCGGCCGGCGTTTATACCGCCGGTACTGTTCAGCGGCTCGTGAACATCGATGGAATTATGCCGGGCCACCGTGCCGTCATTCTCGGTTCCGGCGATATCGGTCTTATAATGGCAAGGCGTCTTGTTTTCTCCGGCGCCGAGGTTCTCGCCTGCGTTGAAATCATGAAAAAATCGTCGGGGCTCAAACGCAACGTTAGGCAGTGTCTTGACGAATTTGATATTCCGCTTCTGCTTTCCCACACTGTCACCGAGGTAGAGGGAGCCGACCATATCACGGGCGTGAAAGTTTCTAAGGTTGACGACGATCTCAATCCCATACCCGGTTCCGAAATTCATTTCGACTGCGATACTCTGGTGCTTTCGTGCGGACTTATTCCCGAAAACGAACTGACACGGAAAGCGGGTGTCGCCATTGATCCCGTCACCCGCGGGCCGAAAGTCGATGAAAACATGGCGACGAGCGTGCCTGGCATTTTCGCAGGCGGAAATGTTGTTAAGGTTTACGATCTTGTGGACTGGGTGAGCCGCGATTCGATGACGGCGGGCGTTTCGGCGGCCAGGTATGCAATCAAGAGGAGGTCTTGAGATGATTATTGACTGTATTAAATGCCCGAAAGGATGCCAACTCGAGGCGGTAAAGTGCGATGACGGTTCAATAGCCGTCACCGGCAATTGTTGTCCAAGGGGTATCGCCTACGGCAGGGACGAGCTTGTAAATCCCACCCGTATGGTTACCGGGCTTGTGCGTATAGCGGGAATGCGCAGGCCGCTTCCCGTTAAAACAAAAACCGAGGTGCCCAAGAGCAGGATAAAAGATGTTTTAGCTGTCATGCATCGCACGATGGTGCGTATCCCTGTAAGGATCGGCGATGTCGTAATCAGCGATGTCGCGGGTTGCGGGGTTGATGTGGTGGCTACCGCAAATATGTAAATAAAATCAGAAAGGATAATCATGAAAGCGATTACAATATTGTTAGCGGCCGGATTTACAGCCTTGTCGGCACTATCTGCTGAAATAGGCTATTCAACTCTCATTTCCCATCGCGGAGAGTCGCATGACGCGCCGGAAAACACTCTTGCCGCATTTAAAACGGCTGTGTCGAGAGGGTTCGGTTTTGAATGCGATGTTTACCTTTCCAAGGACGGCAAGGTGTTTTCATTCCATGACAGCACTCTTTCAAGAACGACCGGCGGAGCCAACAAGAAAAAATGCCGCGACGCCACCTGGGATGAGCTTTCAAAGCTTGATGTCGGCAGTTGGGGGCCGTGGGCGGGGTCAAAGTTCAAAGGCGAGCGTCCTGCGCTTTTGGAGGAAATTCTCGCACTCGCGAAAAACGGCCGTTGGATTTATGTTGAGATTAAAACCGGCCCCGAAATCGTCCCCTACATCGCCGACATAGTCAAAAAGCAGAAGAAGGCAACGAAGGACAATGTTCTTTTTATTTCCTTCAATGCCAAAACGTGCGCCGCGGTCAAGAAGGCTCTTCCGCAATACAAGGTTCTGCTTGTTACCTCCGGCCGTGGTGAAGACGGCACCGTTGACGGTCTTTTGAAGAGGCTTAAAGATTGCAATGCCGACGGTGCGGACGTGCATTTCAAGTCGAAAGTTGTCACGGCTGAGTCTGTCAAGGCAATCCGCGATGCTGGATTCGAGTTCCATGTTTGGACGGTCGATAAACTCGACGACACGCTTAATGCATTTAAATGCGGTGTGCAGACCGTCACTACAAACTGCGCAAAGAAGCAGCTTGACGAGAGCAGGAAGACAAAGTAATCGGCTCATTAAAAAAGGGGAGTTGCGTTGTGATTGCAGCTGAAGAGAAGAAATTCAGAAAAGCGCAGTGGGGCTTTATCGTTTCAAGCGCTTTTGCCTATATGTTTTTCTATGTAACGCGCAAGAATCTGTCTATGGCGCAGCCGTACATGCTCGATGAGGGCGTGATTACGATGATTCAGCTTGGTACGATTACCTCGTTGCATGGAATTCTGTACGGTGTCAGCCGCTTTGTAAACGGCTTCTGGGCCGACAGGCTTAACGGCCGTATTTTCATGGCTGTAGGCCTGTTGCTGTCGGCGTTGATGAATTTTCTCTTCGGCTGCACATCGCTGTCGATCCTGTTCGCCGTTTTCTGGATTGTGAATGGATGGACGCTCGGTATGGGCTTCCCCGCATGCGCCAAAATGTTGGCGCATTGGATTCATCCAAAAGAGCTCGCCACCAAAATGGCCATCTGGAACACATCCCACTCGTGGGGGTCTGTCTCGATTCTCGGCCTCTGCTCTCTTCTTTTTTACCTCGGACTGGGCTGGCGGTGGTGCTTTTGGGTCCCCGCGGTGTTGGCTGCCCTGGCGGCGGTTTTCTGTCTTTTGAAGGTGCGTGAAACGCCTCTGGAGGCCGGATTCCCTCCGCTCGATGTCGGCGTCTCGCGTTCATGTGAAAAGACGGCGTCCGATTCGACGGCCAGGGAGCGTTTCAAACTTGTTTTCGGCAATCGCGTGATATGGCTCGTTGCCTGCGCAAACTTCTTTATTTACATACTCAGGTTCGGCTTTCTGGACTGGGGGCCGACATTCCTTAAACAATACAAGGGCATTCCTGTAACAAAAGGCGGCTTGATGATTATCGCCTTTGAGCTGGCGGCGGTTGTCGGTACGATTTTCGCCGGCTGGCTTACAGACAGGGTCTTCAAAGGCCGCGGTGCGCGCACATGTGTTTTTTGCATGCTGTTCGCCGCCG
>JAZOTG010000231.1:0-3634 GCA_045657505.1 Kiritimatiellia bacterium
AGTATTGTCTTCCTAAGACCGCTTGGCCTCCGACTTGTTATCGTTGATTACAATGCCGTTCACTTTCTTGTCGGCACCGTACTCGAAATTGTACTCGTCGCGCAGCGCCATCAGAATGTCGTAAAACGCCTTTTCTTCGAAAGTGAGTCCGATTTTCCGGAAGCTCTCGCGATCTGCGTTCATATCCTTCAGGATGCGCAAGGCCTGTTCGGTAGCGCTCTTGATGATATCCTCGGAAGCCTGCTCCTGAGCAACGCCGGCTTCTTCCGCGGGAAGATGCTTCCTTCTTTCGTGGTATTGCTTGATTGTCTCTTCCAGCATCTCCTGAAACTTCTTTGCCGCCGTCTGGTTTGTCCTGGCATATTCCTTGATTTGCCGGCGAAGCATTTTGACGAGAATTTCAAGCTTGGATGCGGGCATTTTGATATCCGACAGCTTTTCGAAGTATTCGGGGCTGAAGATGTCCTCTTGCTCTCCGTCCTGCAGTACGCTTTCAACCTCGTTGTATTTCAATGCCTCTTCGACCATTTTTGCGACATGGCGGTTCATGGTCTCGGCATCCACTTCGCTTGTTCCGCTCATCTTGCGGACAAAGCCGGCTATCGCCATAAAACACTGCGCAAGCGCCGACTCTTCTGCGCCCAAATCTCCCGAAGGCTGGCAGATGTCGTATGCGGCACGCATTCTCTTGACGGTCTTCAGGAAGTATGTCTTGAAGGACACCTTCCGGACGCATTTGCCGCCGTTGTTCTGCATATTCAATTCCTGGGTGGAAACGAATACGTATTCGGCCGCCTTTGCCAAAAGCGTGTACCTGGTCGCCGGATCGCCATCGGGATCAAGGAACGGCGCAAGGTCGTAGCCCTTGAACAGGGTTTTCAGGATTTCCATTTCTTCCCTGAACACGGCAGTCGCCTGATCCACATCATCCGCAGAGGGCGCGACAGACGTGTCGCCGCCATACATCTTCATCGCCTCGCGCATATTGTCGCGAATGCCGATATAGTCGATGACAAAACCGAAATCCTTGCCGGGGAACTTCCTGTTGACGCGGCTGATGGTCTGGATCAGCAAATGCTTCTTCAGCGGCTTGTCGTTGTACATGTAGGTGAGCGAAGGCACGTCAAAGCCCGTAATCCACATATCCACAACAATCACAATACGGAAATTGGAGTATTCCTGCTTAAATGCAGCATCCAACTCTTCTGAGCGACCCCCATTCTTTACGCCGCCGAGATAGTTGTACATGTCCTCCTTGTCGTTCTTGCCGACACTCGCGACCATTGCCATGAACGGCATAGGCTTAAGCTTCTTCAACTCCTCGTCCGGCACCTCGACGCCATCTGGCGCCTTCTTCTCAACAAACCATTCGGGATACTTCGCCTGGAACTGCTTCAGAAGCGCATAGGCTATGGGTCTGCTTGAACATACCACCATTGCTTTCTGCACCCTGTCAGGATCGTTGGCGCAAGCCGAAACGTAATGGTCGTGGATATCCGTTGCAAGACGTTCAAGGCGTGACGGTTCGCCAAGGATGACCTCCATGGAACTCATCGCCTTTTTGCTCGCCTCTACATCCTCGGCGGTCGCGCCTTCGTCAAAGCACTTCTTGTAGTAGGCTTCTATCTCCTTGACCTTCTTCTCGTCCAAAAGCACCTTTGCGATACGCGGATGATACTTGATCGACACCGTAAGCCCGTCCGCAACAGCCTGATCCATCGTGTACCGGTCGATTTCATCGCCGAACGTCTGATACGTCTCGGAGATGGGCGTACCCGTGAAACCTACGAACGTGGCATTGGGCAAAGCTTCTTTGAGCACCGTGGCGTACGGCTTCGACACCATCGCCCGCATGTTCTCGTCGGCATCCTTGTTGAACTTGATCGTCTTCGCGTGCTCGAGCTGCGTCCTGTGCGCTTCATCCGAAAAGCAGATGATATTGGCGCGGCTGTTGATAAGCCCTATCTTGTCATCCTCGCGGTCGCAGAACTTCTGGATCGTGCAGATATAGAAGCCTCCACTTTCCCGCGCTCCAAGCTCCTCTCGGAGTTTCTTGCGGCTTGGAACAATACTTACTTCGCCCAGATTCAGAAACTCCGCGCTCTTGGTGAACAGCTTCGCGCCTTGCTTTTGCAGTTCTTCCCTGTCGACAATCATTATGATGGTAGGAGACCCGATATGCTCATTGCAACGCAATGCAAGCTGCCGCGCCAAAAACGCCATCGTATATGTCTTGCCGCAGCCTGTCGCCCCGAAATAGGTGCCGCCCTTGCCGCTCTTTTGGACAACCGATTTTACGATGCTTTGCTTAAGCAGGCGCGTCGCGAAAAACTGCGGATAGCGGCAGACAATCTCCTTTTCTTCGCTATCATAATTTTTATCCTGAAAATAGATGTAGTCGCGGAAGATTTCGAGAAACCTTTCCGGCGCAAACACGCCCTTGATCATCGTTTCAAGCTCATCGAAAGGAAGCGTGGAAACCTTGTCGCCATCGTTCACGCGCCGCCAGGCATAGAAATGCTCGTACGGAGTGCGGACCGTGCCGAGCCGCGTTTTCACGCCGTCGGATATGCATGCCAACGGACAATAGTGGAGCAAGTGCGGAATATCGCGCCAATAACGGGTTGTGACCTGCTCGTAGGCATCGAATATCGTCGCATTGGCATCGGCCGGATTCTTGAGCTCGATGATGCAAAGCGGCATGCCGTTGACGTAAAGCAGAATGTCGGGGCGGCGGTTTTCCTTCTGCCCGTTATTGACGTATTCAACGGTAAACTGGTTTACGGCGCGGAAGATGTTTTTGTCGGGATGCTCAAAGTCGATAAGCGCGACCATACGCGCAAACCCGCTTTGCAGAACAAACTGCACACCATCGACCATCCCACCATAAACTTTATGAAGCGTAGAAAACTCGCTCTCCGCACCAACAAGCCGCACCATATCTACAATTTCACGAACTTCATCTTCCGTCAAATCAGGATTAGTCTCACTTAAAAACTTCGTCAAATCATCTTCGCACAAAACATCCGTCTTCTTATCTCGCGCAACGCTGTTTCCATGAAGATATTGCCAACCCTCTTTCTCCAAAAACGAGAGAAAGGCATTTTCAAATTCCGACTCGTAATAGCGTCCATTGTAGTTTTGTAAGTTTGCCATGATTTAATAGTATTCCTCTATTTTCAAAAGCGTTGATTTTCCATTTTTTAATCCAAAATATAATCAATCATTTCAATGTAATTTTTAATGACGGCTCATATTCTACCATAAATCATCTCTCTAATTAATTTGCGGAACACCCCACACTATTCAATAACGCGTTATATTGCTCTTCATCTCTACTCTTTATGCAATCAAGAATCAATTGAGCATCTTTTTTCATAGTCTCTACAGGATACTCGACAATTGTTGCAGCTCTTTCTATTCCTCCTGCTAAATGAGAGTATTCATTTGTTACTCGCTCATTTAAGAAAACTGGTATTTTAGTTCCAAAAAACGATTCTTGCTTTTTTCTATCCTCAGAAAAATCAGGAAACTTATAAAACAAGTAAACCTCAAGGAATTTTCGTGCATTATTACTAAAGTTATAAAACAGAGGATAAGTATCATCATTTATTTCAGTGGTAGCACATTGATA
>JAZOTG010000232.1:0-2365 GCA_045657505.1 Kiritimatiellia bacterium
ATCAGGCTGTTTTGCATCGCACTTTATAAATACTGTTTCGCCGACATTCCTCAAGGAGATTGTCGATGGCTGGCATTCGTTTGTGCCAGATTCAATTCGTAACGAAATACGCAACAAGTTTAACGCTGGCTGTGCAAGCGGTATTCTCAATGCGCCAGATCCGTTAGACAATCCCGCTATTGACGACAAAATCCCGTTTAAATACAGCGCTGAAACCCATTGGGAAATGAAGCGCAAAAACAAGGTTGCGCTTCAGCATGCACTTGGACTCGAAGAAAATCCCGATGCGCCACTTTTCTTCTGGCCAAGTCGCCTTGATCCGGTTCAGAAGGGGCCGCAGCTTTTAACGGATGTTACATACCGCTTTCTTGAAAAGTATCATTACACAGGCGCCCAAATAGCCGTTATTGCAAACGGTCCGTTCCAGCAGGCCTTTTGGGATATCCGTAATTTCCATGGTATAAACAATCGTCTTGCCGTTTGCAATTTTGACGGCCGTCTTTCGCAACTCGGCTTTGCGGCATCTGATTTCACTTTTATGCCATCGTTGTTCGAACCGTGCGGCTTGCCGCAAATGCAAGCTCCGATCTATGGTTCGCTCGCTATAGCGCATAATACTGGCGGATTGCACGATACAGTTGATATGCTCGATTGGAATGCGTCAAAAGGCAACGGCTTTGTGTTCGATACATACGATTCCAACGGCCTGTTTTGGGCAATGGAACGTGCTATGGATTTTTATATGCAGCCGCGTGAGTTGAGGGAGCGCGAGGTTTCCCGTATTATGAGCGAGTCTCTTCAGCGTTTCAGCCATAAGGAGTGCGCAAGGCAGTATATAGAACTTTACGAGAAGATGCTTGATAGGCCGCTTATCAGTCGATAATTATTCATTTTTCAATTAACAATCAGTAAGAATATCATGGCAGAAGAAAATAAGTCTACTCTTGACCCGTTGAGTGCTCTTTGCAAACGTCGCGGTTTTATTTATCACTCGTCCGAGATTTATGGCGGCATGCCTGGCTTTTGGGATTACGGTCCGCTTGGTTGTGAACTCAAAAACAATGTAAAACAATCGTGGTGGCAGTTTACTGTCCGCGGCCGTGAAGATGTTGCAGGTTTGGATGCCACAATTATTATGCATCCCAAAATCTGGAAGGCTTCGGGGCATCTTGATACTTTTGCCGATCCGATGACTATGTGCAAGGATTGCAAAAAGCTTATGAGAGCCGATCAGATTGGCGATATTTATGCCGATCAGAAGAAAAAACCACAGCCTAAAACAGCGGGTAGTGAGTTTTTCTGTCCATATTGCGGCGGTGAACTTACTGAGCCAAAGCCGTTTAATCTGATGTTCAAAACGATCGTTGGCCCTATTGAAGATCCTGCAAATGTGGCTTATCTGCGTCCTGAAACGGCGCAGGCTATATTCGCGCAGTTTCAGAATGTAACGTCCACTTCGCGTATGGCTGTTCCCTACGGTATCGCGCAGATGGGCAAAAGTTTCAGAAATGAGGTTACGCCCCGCAACTATACGTTCCGTAGCCGCGAGTTCGAGCAAATGGAGCTTGAGTTTTTTATCCGTCCCGATGAGGCTGTCGAAATCCTTTACGGTCATGTAGTAACTCTTGCCGACAATCCCGATCTTGACGGTCCGGTTCAAGACGATTGGGGTTGGGAAGTTTGGCACAAATATTGGGTTGAGCAGCGTAAGAAGTTTCTTAATGCTGTAGGCTTGCCTACAAACAGGTTTGTTGAGTATTGGCAGAAGAGCGACGAGCTTGCGCACTATGCCCGTGCTTGCGTTGATATTGAGTATGACTTCCCGTTTGGTCGCCAGGAACTCGAAGGTATTGCAGCGCGAAGCGATTTTGATCTTG
Source organism: Kiritimatiellia bacterium (assembly GCA_045657505.1). Classification (GTDB taxonomy): domain Bacteria; phylum Verrucomicrobiota; class Kiritimatiellia; order RFP12; family UBA1067; genus UBA1067. Next base: position 1,878 of record JAZOTG010000232.1, read on the forward strand.
CGCAGCATCAGAAGCATTCTGGTCAGTCTCAAATGGTATTTGATGATCCGCTTAAACAGGCTGCTAAGAAGCTTGATGATGCCGCGCGTAAAGCATTTATCGCTAAAGTTCAGTCCGACTGGGTGTCACGCGGCAAGGATCCTGTTGAGGCTGAAAAATTCTGCCTTGCTCTTTTTGACGGCAAGTATGTGCCGCATGTCATAGAGCCCTCCGCCGGTGTTGATCGTCTTATGCTTGCGTTGCTGTGTGAGGCTTACGAGGAGCAGAAACTTGTTGACGAGAAGGGTAAGGAGGATATTCGTACGGTGTTGCACTTGAGCCCAAAGGTAGCGCCTATCAAGGTGGCTATTTTCCCGCTCATCAAAAAGGATGAAGCTCAAGACCGCATCGCTCGCGAAATTTTTACAAAATTGCGTAAGAAAGTAAATTGCATGTGGGATGTATCGGGCGCAATTGGTCGCCGTTATCGTCGTCAGGACGAGGCTGGT
>JAZOTG010000233.1:0-3404 GCA_045657505.1 Kiritimatiellia bacterium
ACATGGCTACGATCCGACTTGATTGTAGCGTATAACCGCCAGCAGATTCTTATCGACAAAAATCTTCTCTTCAGGCTGCGTCTTTTTAAACCGTCCGTCCTTCCACACAAATATAAGTTCATCAAGTGACGAACATCTGAACAACTCGTCGCCACCGCGCAGTCCAGAGCCGACAAAGTTGTTTTCCTTATCCCATTTTATCGTAAGTTCACTTGCAGTAATCGCCCTTACATCTACCTGCTTGAACGCGCCTTCTTCAATGACAGAACACCGCGGATACTTTTTACCGTATTCCTTAATCAGCCCCTTAAGGTATTTGACAACAAACGAACGCAGATGTTCGATATCATCTCGCACCGAGGCCTCTTCTTTTTCAATGCCCTCAATCTCTTCACGATTCTTATCAATATCAAACTGTGAAATACGGCGAATGGGTATTTTAAGCAGTCTTTCAATATCGTCATCAATAATCGGCCTGCGAAGCTCGGCCTTAAACGGCTCAAAGCCTGTGACAATCGCCTTCTTGACACCCTCCATTGTCTTCTGCGCTTCGATACGCTTATAGATGCGCTCTTCAATAAAGATTCTGTCAAGCGTCCGCGCATGAAACAAATCATCAAGCTCGTCAAGACGGATTTCGAGTTCGCGCTTTACAAGCTCCATTAGGCGATCGACATTTTTGCGGACGATTTCACTAACAGACATCAAACGCGGCCGACCTCCATCAAGAACGATGGGCCGCGACGGAATGGATTTCTCGCAATTGGTAAACGCGTAAAGCGCAACTATTGCCTTCTCCTGATTCTCACCCGTCTGAAGTTCGAGTTCAATCCGCACCGAATCGCTCGTCAAATCGTGAAGCTTTCTAACCGGCACCTTTTTCTTCTTAATGGCCTCTTCAATCGACTCGGCTATCGAATCTGTCGTTTCACCCCAGGGCAGTTCGGTGATTATAAGTTTGTTCTTGTCTTCCTTTTCGATTCTGGCGCGCACTCTGACCTTGCCGAGCCCGTCCTTGTACTCCGAAACATCAACAATGCCTCCAAGCTGAAAATCCGGGTAAAGGCAAAACGGTTTCTTTTGAATACAGGCTATTTCAGCCTCAAGAAGCTCGATAAAATTATGCGGAAGAATTGACGTGGAAAGGCCTACCGCAATACCCTCTGCACCGAGCATAAGCAGCAGCGGAAGTTTTGCCGGCAAATAAACCGGCTCTTCCTTTCGCCCATCGTAATTGGGGACGTATGCCGTCGTCTTTTTGTTGAAAATCTCCTTGCGAGCAAGGTCTGTAAGGCGGCATTCAATATAACGCGAGGCAGCGTGCGGCATGCCTGTAAGAAGCGAGCCGTAATTGCCCTGGCCATCGATAAGATAACCCTTACCCTCGCCCCAAAGTTTATTCACCAGAACACACAGCGCATCGCCGATGGACGCTTCGCCGTGCGGATGATACTGCATTGCATGGCCCACTATGTTGGCCACCTTCGTATAGCGGCCGTCATCCTTCTCCCACAGCGAATGCATAATACGGCGCTGCACCGGCTTAAGACCGTCTTCGACGGCAGGTATGGCTCGCGAGCAGATTACATACGCAGAATACTGGCGAAAATTAAAATCAAACAAATCCCTCATAGGCCCGACACCCGTAAGAGACCTGCCGGCTTCGGACGCGGACGGTCCGCCGCCCGCGCCCGGTTTCTCTGCATCGGGGGACTTCGCAACATACCCCGCGTCAAAAATCTCCATATTGTCAAAAAGACTCGGCGGCTCGACGCCATTCTTGTCCTTTGCCATCTTACGCTATCCCCTCGCCGTCAATACCGATATCAGAGCCCGAGTTTATCGAACGCTCCGGCTATCGAGCCGACGTTCGCATTCCTCTCTTCGGCCTGCTTAATCCATTTTGAAACTTCTGCGGCCGATTCTTCTGCTGCAATTTCCTCCGCCGTCTTCTTGAACGTGCGCGTCATGCATTCTTTGCGCGAAAGCGACACCTTGCCGTTATCACGGTCGACACGCATCACCTTAACGGTCACACCCTCACCGGGCTTGAGAACCTTTGTCGGGTCTTCCACGCGCTCCCACGACATTTCGCGCACCGGGATGAGGCCTTCAAGCCCGCCCAAATCGACAAACGCGCCGAAATTGAGCACGCGCGTAACTGTTCCATTAAGCGTTTCACCCTCTATAAGGCGCTCAAGAACCGCCTCCCTAAGAGCTTCGGCCTGCACATCCAAAAGCGCCCTGCGGGAAACGACCACATTAAGGCCGCGTTCATCTTTGGTGTAGTCGGAAACAAGAAATTCAAATTTTCTGCCGATATACTCAGAAGGGTCGCGCGTCGTACGGTCGATTTGGCTGAACGGGCAGAACGCTCTTTCTCCTGCCACAGCAACCTCATAACCGCCCTTAATCTCCTTTTCAACTATACCAAATATAGGCTCGCCCGCCTCCCACGCCGCCTTTACAGTGGCGTTATCATCGCTCATCACTTCCACTACCTGCTTTTTCGGGCGGACAATCAGCTTATCGTCGTTAAACGCCTTGCCAAACTTATACATCCGGCTTATTCCCTTAAGCTGATCGTCAACCATTGCGCCAAAATCAAATTTCTCGCTGCTCATTACGCTGCTCCAATATTTGAAGAGTGTTACAAATTACGCTTTTTTCATTTGCGGGAAGAGCACCACGTCTCTAATGCCGTCAACCCCCGTCAAGAGCATCACCAGGCGGTCGATACCGATGCCGAGCCCGCCCGCAGGCGGCATGGCGCATTCGAGCGCGCTGATAAAGTCCTCGTCGATTTTCTCCGTATCTTCGCCCGCCTGGACTTCAAAGGCCTTGCGTTGCTCGATGGGATCGTTCTGCTCCGTATACCCGGGGCAGAGTTCACGGCCGCCGACAACAAATTCAAACACGTCGACAAGACTCGGATCGTCCTTGCAGGTTTTGGCAAGAGGAACGAACTCGCGGGGCAAACGCGTGACAAATGTAGGCTGGCGAAGATTCTTCTCAATGAGCTTGTCGTAGATTTCATGCGTGAGCATAAGCGTTGAAGTTACGCCGTCAAGCTCAAGATTCGTTTCCTTTTCAGCGCCCATCGCCTTTGCCTTGGCAAGCTGCTCTTCAAACGGAAGAGTGTACCAGTCCTCACCCATAAGCTCTTTTACAAGATCGGCGTAAGCGACACGGCGGTACGGAGGATTGAAGTTTATAATTTCTTTGGCCTCGCCGTACTCAATTTCGCGAGTGCCGATGACCGTGTCGCAGAGGTGCGGAATCAAGCCCTCGATAATCGCTTCCATTGAGGTGCGGTCCCCATACGCCTCGTAAACCTCAAGAACGGTAAACTCCGGGTTGTGACTGCGGTCAATGCCCTCGTTACGAAAATCCTTGCCGAGCTC
>JAZOTG010000234.1:0-6831 GCA_045657505.1 Kiritimatiellia bacterium
GTTGGTCGGTAGTCGTCAGTGATTAGTGGTTAGTCGCTAGTAAAGTTTGAAGTTTAGAGTTCATATAAACTCTGTGGGCTAAAGCAAACTTTGCGTGAGCAATAATGAAGTATACATACGCTTATAAAACCTCTGATGGCATACGCCACGAGGATTCGATGAATGCTTCCTCGCGTGAAGAGGTATTCGCCGAATTGCGTAAACGCGGGATTAAAGCAATCAAGGTTGTTGCCGCTGACGGGAGTAAAGCCAACGGTGAAGTGCGCGGGGTTCGGAAACAAGCAGTACTGGCAATTGTGTGTTTTGCGGCACTTGTCACCGGTTGTGCAGTTTATTTATTCACCAACGGCGATGTAGAACACCCTGCCAAAGAAACGCACAATGCGCCGACAAATAAAATGCGTAATGCTTCGCCTTTGCCGCGTCAAATGATTCCTGGCGACCGTGGACGAATTGCCGCGGCAATTGCGTCGCTCAAATCAGCTCCAGAACGTCTCTTGGCTGCGTTTGCGGAGCCAGGCCGCCCGTTGGGCGCCTTGAACGGCAAAACGCCCACGGAGGCGGAGTTTGCCGCCATTCTGCGCGAACCGATTAAAATTACTGATGATGAATTTACCGAGTCCGTAGACTTGAAGCGGATTGTGACGCGAATTAAGAGCGATCTTCGCCAATTTATTGCCGCCGGGGGGACTGCAGAGGAATTTGTCGCGGAGCTTATCAAGCGTCAGAAGCTTGAAATCACATATCGTGAAAAAGCGGAAGCCCGTCTAAACGAAATGCTCAAAGGCGACGCCAGCAAGGCGTATGACTTCTTCCTAAAAGCAAACGCACAGCTGCAATCAATGGGCATCTACCCGCTGCCATTGCCCGATAGCCTCCGCAATTACCAGAATACTCTTGATTTTGACGAGTAATTACTCGTCGCTCAATCCAACCGTCTTTATTCCCAGATTCCGCAGTTCATCGTTGCGCTTTTCCCAGTAGGCGATGAAGATTTCTTCCGGCATTGTTTTACGCGCTTTTTCTATATCGGCTTTAACGCGGTTGTAAATCGCGATTTCTGCATCTTGCCTTTCGGTAAGGCGCTTGCCGTATTCAACAATAGTGCCCCCTGCGGCAATATAGCGCCTCGCCTCGCCTTTCATGCCCTCAACCATCGCTTTAATCTGACGCGCTTCAAGCGTATCGGAAGGTGTTGCTACACATTTGTTTTCAAGCGCGGCGGCAAATTCCTTTTCGCTTGTACTACGTTGCCCCGCCTTTACGCCGGGAATCGCAAATGAAGCAAGGAAGCGTTCACCTTCAAGTTCAAGCACATCGCTCCAGCCATTGCGAATGCCTTTTTCAATAATGGCTACATCTCCAATTATCTGTCTTCTCGTTGTGTCAGTTTCGAACGCCGCCGCCTGCGCCGATGATCTTTCGGCGCTCGTGCGCGATCCGCCAACAAATGCCACAACGCCAACGCCGATTGCCACAAGCGAGATAAGCGCCGCCACAACGCGCTTCCTCACTCCGTGCACCTCGCCATTCGCCTTCGACCCATCAGCGGCGATCACTTTGATAGCCTTAATTCCGCGCTTGCGAAGTTCAATAAAGACCTCATCTCGCGATGCGGCATTCATCGAATCTTCATGTCGCACCCCGTCAGAGGTCTTGTATGCGTAGGTGTATTTCATTTTCTAATTCAAAAGGTGAGGTAATTTACAAGTCATATATAGCGGAATTGACAATATGCCACCATTATTTCCGCTATTCTTTTCAGAAAATCTTATTGCCATTGCAGGGGATCTTTTTTTAACGTAATTTGACAGGCTGATTGATTGGACATTTTCACCCGATTTGACCTCTATTGGAATAATGCCGTCTTTGGATTGAACGATAAAATCTATTTCACGGCAATGATCGTCCATAAAATAAAACGGTTCAACATCCATTTTGCCCATCAATTGTTGTAAAACATAGTTTTCTGCTATTTTGCCCTTGAATGGATAATCTCGCCCAAGGGCAATGTCGGCCGGATTGACGCCTGCCAACCTGCACAAAAGACCGGTATCATGCAAAAACAATTTGAAATGCGACAGTTCAGAATACGCTTTGAGCGGCATTTCAATCTTTTGGACATTACAAATCCTATTGAAAAGCCCCGCATGAACAATCCATGAAACCGCTTCTTCATATTCACGCGCCCTTGCTCCGCTTTTTACCGTGCCGTAGAAGAATCGTTCATTTGCTTTCGCGAGCTGAGCAGGGATAGAGCGCCACACATGCCAACAGCGCTCGGCAATTGTCGGCTCCGTGTGCTTTGAAAAATCCCCTTCATAGAACTCCAGCAATGCATGCTGAATTTTGCCTATCTGTCCAATGTCTTTATTTTTACGCCACGCGTCAGTGCATTCCGGCATACCGCCGATAATCATATAATCATGACATGCTGCTGAGAGCTTTCGATGAAAATATGTTGGTATCTTTTCTCCCACATTGAAAACCTCATAAGCTTCAAACAGTTTTGGATCGGTTGCTTGCAGAAACTCCTCAAAATCAAGAGGATACATTTCAAGAAGTTCAACCATGCCTACCGGATAAGTCTTTGGCTTTGCAAGGTATGTACCAAGAAGGCTTCCTGCTGCGATTATAAAATACTCTGGTGCATTTTCTTTGAAGTACTTCAGCGCATTAAGTGCGTTCGGGCATTGCTGTACCTCATCAAATATAATCAGCGTCTCAGAAGGGATAAACTTAAACCCTACAATATATTCCAATAACCTAACTATCTCATGTACGTCCTTCATGTCAAATACCTGAAGGAGGTCAGGGTTTTCATCAAAATTGAAGTACGCCGTCTTGGAGAAATACCTGTTGCCAAAGTCTTTGATTGCCCAGGTCTTGCCTACCTGTCTTGCGCCTTTTATGACCAAGGGCTTGCGAGTTTTCTGATTATGCCATTTTAGAAGTTTTTCTGTGATTTTTCGCTTCATATGACTCCTTTTATTGTTTCGGCGTCATATTATACACATTTTCACCATAAGTCTCAATGCTTCTAACACATTTCTTCCAATAAATACAGCGCACTCAATCACACTTCTTCCAGATGCTAATCAATAACTCCTAACTCCTCATCTACCTTTTTTCGGATCGAACTCAATCTTTATTGGCTTATTTGGAATTGTTCTTACTTCGTTCCAAATGCGACGTTGAATGTCATCTTTTGGCTCTGGTGCCCACCCCTCTTCACAAGCCTTTCTATATGTGCATGTTTCTCTTTTAGCAACATCAATTAAATCAAGATGTTGAAAAATTTTATTTATCGGTTCAGGTGAAAAAGCTTTAGCTCCAAGTCCGTCCAAATCTGAGTTTTTAAAAACACTTTTGAGTACGCATTTCCCCATGACAGAATTTCCTGCTCCATTTAGAAGAGCAATTGTGCGCCACATCTCAATCCTAACACGTTCCTCAAGAATGAGTTGTTCGGGCTTATCAGATGCAAGAGCAGCTACATTTATTATTGCCCATTTAGATTCGTGAGCAACTAGAATGCTTGGAAAAATAGGATCATCTATAATAAAAATAGCTTCAGCAACATCTGCCTTTTTCATTATGTCTGATACATTCGCAATATTAAATCTACCTTCAATTGCTTCAAATGTTATGACTCGGCGAATAATCCGATTTTGCGTTTCAAGTACTTTGGAAACTGCACTTTCGCTTATTTTATTTTGCATATTAAGATATGCAATACGACGCCCATTAGTAATCTTACGTTCAAGAATGCCACCAGTTCGTGTATATATACGTTTTTGAATCTGAGCCTTACGAGCTTCTATCTGCTCTAATGATAATTCTTTATTAATAGGCGCTGCCGATGCTAAAAAAAATACGAATACGATAGTTGAAATAACAATTGATTTCTTCATATGATTGGTCTTTCAATAATTATTCTTCAATACATCTGGCATTACGATCAAATATTGGTGCGCCTTTTTCTTTTAGTGCATTTATAGCAGCATCATAAAATGCATCTGCATCAGGACTATTCTCATGCACCATTTTTATGTATTCTCCACGATATAATTGATACATGTTAGCAGCGCGATTATGGTTATTTTCTATCTCACGTAAAGCTTGGGCAGGAGTCATCTCCTCTTTTTCAACATAATAAAGCATCATGTTCTTCATCATTTCAATTTTTTTCTTTGTTGCCTTATCAACATCGCTGTCGTCTTCCGTCTCTGTTAAATAATTGTTGATTGCAATCTCAAAGTCTTTTTCCATATGTGGAGGCATAGGAGGCATAGGAGGCATTGTTAATGTTCGAGAGCGAGTGGCTATTAATGACAATTGTGATTCTGTAGAACTTTTTAAATTTAGTGTTTTATATGGGCCAAGTTGAAAATAATTTGTCTTTGAAAAAACTTCATCAACATTTTTGTAAGAATGAAATCCAGGTTTAAGACGCACCATTCTAATCGCTTCTGCAACTGTTTTGGGCTTATTAGTAATAATGCCATTCGGCAAGACAACCATATCGCTTTCATTCGTTACAACGCGAACAGTTGGCAATGCAATTTTTACTAGAGCACATTGATTTGTAATACTCTCATTTCTTGTTGCAATAGTTTCCCTTACTTGATCAGTTGAATTGATTTTAATTTTTAATAGAAGATTTGTGAGTAATGTTAAAAATAATACAAATGCAACAAGTAAAACAATAGTGATATTCTTTCTTGAAAGATTAAGCACACCTCGTTTCTTTGCGACCATATCCCCCGAAGCAATAGTTATCGGGGAGATTTTTCGCGCTGTAAGGATTTTGAACAAATGCGAACGAGATTCTGCCTCAAAAACTTCAGACAACGGCTTACTATTATTATTTGCTCTATATGTAACAGTAAATTTCATATTCTTCCTAAGTAAAAGCCCGCCCGCTATGCGGACGGGCCTTTACTATTATCCTATAAAAGGATTAGGCGCGACGGCGGCGGAGTGCGAGACCCGCGAGACCAACGAGCATGAGGAGACCAGAGGTAGGCTCTGGAACGGCGACCCATGCATCTTTTGCACCAACAGTGCTGCTAATTGTGTCCGTGAAGTCAAATGCTACGGAACCAAGTGCGGTAGAGGAGAGTCCTGTTGACGCAACAGCAGAGGAAGTATAGGTATACTCCTTTGTTCCATCTTTATAGCTGATAACCATATAATACAAGCGACCAGCATCGGAGCCTGCGCTGTCCAAGAGCGCGGAGCCAGCAAGGACAGAATTATAGTCATACGAGCTTTGACCAGCTCCTGTAGCAACACCAAGCTTTCCTTTATTCACGACCGGTGCATTTGCTGTTGTACGGGTATCAACCAACATATCCGCAGCACCATCAACTCCAACAATGTAGAGCTGGACGGTCTGGTTGCCCAGTTTTGTTCCGTTGAACGACACTGCAGAATTTGTGCCCCAGGCAACAACTGCAGCCTGCGCACAGATCGCCATAGCGATTGCCGCAAGAGCAATAATTATTTTCTTCATTTTATTTTTCCTTTTTCTTTTTTTGCACATGACACCTTGCCATGCACTAAATCTTATTAAAGAGCCGAAAAGGTCAATGTCGTACCTTCACCAACAGCATAATACCAAAAGCCTGCACCAACTTGAATTTCCGTAGCGGAAGGAACAAAATCACCATCCATCCATGTATCGGTATAGTCAAGGTCGCCTTCATTCCAACTAGGCTGATTTACATAGTAATAACGTTTACCCCAGTTGGAGGAGACCAAATCCCAAGTGTCAATATAGTCACCAGCAGTATTTCCGTCTTCAGAATAGGATGTTGCATTAGCGACTGTAACTTGATCTTTATTTCCTAAATCAAGCGACGTGGGGAAGGGGTTGCCACAAAGATTCATTTTTCCCCCAGTAAGGGTGTATCCCTTAATAGAACCACCGACCTGACCTGCAAACGTTAACGCAGGAATATCATCTCCATTATGGAAAAGCCAAAAAGAGGAGCCACTTTCCATTTCAGGGTTTACGGGAACAAAGTCACCATCCATCCATGTATCGGTGTAGTCAAGGGAGCCTTCATTCCAACTGGGCTGGTTTACATAATAGTAGCGAGGTCCCCAGTTGCCGTTTGCCATATCCCATGAGTCTATATAGTCACCAGCAGTATTTCCATCTTCCGAATAAGAAATTAGACCATTGCGAGCCATAACTTCCTTCAAAGTCGCCTTACCATTTGCATTTCCAACCGTTTCAAAAGAAAGGGTCAGAAGGTTCATTTTTCCTCCTTTAACAGTAACGTTATTGTATCCAACAATATTGTCTGACTCCAACGCGAATACTGTGCCACAGTGTTTTTATGGCGTAGTATTGATTCTTGATTGAAGAAGATCAGTGAAATTCTATTTCGCAAAGTGGTTGAATGTCATTTTCCCGAAGTAAATAGGTGCCTGTCTGCTCACTATTTTGAAGGGATAATACTTTTTATTACCTACGATTTTGAAGAGATGATATTTTTTACTGCCTACGATTTTGAAGGGTACAATTGCCACGATTCCCTAAATATGTTACAATTTGCGCAAAAACACACTGAAGAGTGCTTATATGTATCTAAAACGTAAAATTGATAAAACCTTATTGGAATGGAAAAATGACTTACGGCACAAGCCGCTTCTAATGCGTGGAGCAAGGCAGGTCGGCAAGACAACTGTAGTTCGACGTCTTGCTGAGAGTTTTGAGTCCTTTGTGGAAGTAAATCTGGAAGTAGATGATGAAGTTAAAAAGTTTATCGATAAGAGCTTTGATATTCAAGGCCTCATTTCGCTCATCGAGGTACGATA
>JAZOTG010000235.1:0-1720 GCA_045657505.1 Kiritimatiellia bacterium
CGACGGGGCAGGAGCATATACTTGTATCCAATTACGGCTGGTATCTTTTTGACGTGGTGCCCATTTTGTGCGGGAATGCGTCTTATGATGCATTTCTTCCGATGATGCTTTTCCGCAACGACGTAACGATGGATAAGATTCAAAAGCGTTTTTTCACATATGCCGACGAACACGGCAAAGCCGCGTCTGATTTGGTGTATTCCAATCGCGAGCAGGTGCTTTTCGAATTTCCGGGGTCAAATATATCAATTCCGCTTCCGTATTTGCTGACGTATCGTGAGATGCAGTTGTCGGGCGTGCTTTCGGCGAAGAATGGAGTTGGCAGATGAAATCGGCAGTTTTAATTCTTCTTTCAATCGCGATTGCCGGGTGCGCATCCATCAATTACAGCAGCAGAGGCGGCAAAAGGATGGTGGAGATAACCAATTCCGGCTGGTATCTTTTTAATATCATTCCCTTTGTTTCCGGCAACCCCGACAAAATCAACAGCTGTTCACCTGTTTTTTTCAGCGAGACGGCCACATTGGAAAACAATATCAAGATTCTTAACGATGTTGTCAGACGGGCCGGGGCCACTGGCGTAGAATCCATCAAAAGCTCGTGGAGCGATGAAAGCATGTTCATCATCCTGTGCAAACGCCATGCCATTCATACGAGTGCGGAACTTGTGTACGATAACAATGTAAAGAATCACGGCTTGAAGAAAAATGCGAATCAATAAATCGGTATCAATGCTTGAGGCGTACGTTCCCGGTGAGCAGCCCAAGGTAAAGTCGGCAATAAAGCTTAATACAAACGAGAATCCGTACCCGCCTTCGCCCGAATGCGGCAAGGTGCTGCGGGATTTCGATTTGGATTTTCTCAGGCGTTATCCGGATCCTGTCTTTTCTGATTTGCGCAAGGCGATTGCGGCGGCAAACGGCACTCGCGCCGAAAACGTTTTTGTCGGCAACGGATCCGATGAAATATTGACGCTGATGGCGCGGGCGTTTGTCGAAAACAATGAATCTATCGCCTCTTTGGACCCGAGTTATTCACTATATAAAACGCTTGCCGCAATTCGCGATGTCAAATGGGTCGGTTCGCCCGTGGAGGCGCAGGCGCCTCAAATTCCGGCAGATGTTTCGCTTTTTTTGTGGACCAACCCCAATGCGCCCACGGGAGCGTTGACCGCGCCCGAGAAAATAGCGGATTTCGCGCGGAGCTTTAACGGAGTGGTTGTTGTAGACGAAGCATACGCAGATTTCGCCGAAGCGAACTGCATGCATCTGGCAGTCAATGCGCAAAACGCCAATTTGATTGTAATGCGCACATTTTCCAAGAGTTATTCATTGGCGGGCATGAGGGTAGGGTACTGCGTAGGTCCGGCGGATTTGATCGAGGCGTTGTACAAAATCAAGGATTCATACAATGTCGACGCTGTAGCACAGGCTGTTGCCCTTGCCGCATTCACGGATTGCGAATATCATCGTGAATGTGTTGAAAAAGTCGTCAAAACAAGAGAGTTTTTCACCGCGGAACTTCAAAAGCTCGGCTGGGATGTAATACCGAGTCAGGCCAATTTCGTTTTTGCAAAGCCAAACCGCATGCCGGCGGCAGAACTTTTTGCGATATTGCGCGAAAAAAATATTTTCGTCCGTTATTTTCCTGGAGAACTGACGGGCGAAAGGCTCAGAATAACAATCGGAACCGAAGTCGGATCGTAGCCATGTCGTTCTGT
>JAZOTG010000236.1:0-1971 GCA_045657505.1 Kiritimatiellia bacterium
CAAGCATTGCGGGATCTTCGTCGCCGAACCCCCATTCGCGGTCGGTATAGGTATTAAGCCCCCAATGAACGATGCCGATTATCTCCGGTCCTTCCGCAAGCCTCTGCGCCAGCGCCGGACGAGGATGCGGCCGCGCCGCAAAAGCCTCAAGCGCTAACGCGGCAGCAACGATGACCGTTCCGACTTTTATTTTGATGCCGTACATCTTTCGATCCTTTTCTGTTCGCTCTGTACTTTTCAGCCGTATTTGTTACGGCGCACATTTTACCCCGCGCCCTCGAACTTGTCCAGCCCCTGTTATGCGCCCCCGCCTGTTATGCGCAGCCCAAACCGCCGAAAAAAATACACAACCGTCAAAACGATGAACTCTCCGCGCGCCGCTCATGCATCGAAAATCTGAAGCGATCTTTTCAAAACCTTCCAAGCACACATTCTTAACGACTATCCGTACATATCTGCAATTACGTGATTTCCTGACGCAGATCGCGCTGCAACCGCTTTGCACACCATAAACGCACTAAATCGATCTCTTGACGTATACACTGATTCATCTCCCGCCAAAAGAGCACTTCGGTCGTACGGAACAAAAACTCCATCGCGGCACATCCGCCATTCTGATTCCATTTCTGACGGTTTAACGGACAAACTCCAGCGCGGTGACCGCAAGGTGACCGAGACGCGCGAATCCACACCGCACAACCGACATTGAACCATCCATGAGTAAAGCCTACAGGAAATACAGCCGCAAACATCCCCCAGGGGCCAGGCCCCAAGAAAACTTCATTTTCACTCGCTTACTCTTTCATTTCTATCAGATTTCCTTCTTTTCGCCGTTGCCAGGCGCCAGCCATGCGTCGACCAGCCTACCTCTTCGACCCGATGTGCGCCTACGCTTCCAGCTTTAAATCGATCTCCGAGCGCATATGCTGTCCCCATCACAAAATGTGCATCACCAAACACTTTCCCTGCCCCGATCTGCACAACTCGCCTTAAATACCAATCTCCAAAAACTGCATTTTCATTCTCTATATCTTCACTCCAGCTCCAGCAATAATCCTTCGCCTGCATAACAATACCCGCTCGGATCGGATTATAGATGACATAGCGTATACATCGCCTCAGCGACTCGCCTTCCTGCACCAATGTTGATGCGAACCGTCCAGACCATATGCTCCCGCAATACTCATGTTCTCGCTTGTAAATACGGTCAAACTCCTCTTTAAAAAGCTTAATAAACTCACTGATATCATGCATTCGAACGCGAAGTCGATCATGTTCTGCCTGAAGTGAAGCTTCAAAACCTGAACTTGAAAGATCGTCCCAATGCTCTGCAAGTAAGCGCATTGCCCGTTCACCTTTCAAAACGCCCACACGACGGAGAAGCTCTGCTGCATCAACCGGCTCATCCGGTTTAGTCACCTTGACGATGACATGAAAATGATTATCCATTGCGGTATATGCATTAATATGAACTCCACAAAACTCAGCCGCCCGGCGCAAAGCGGAAACGAGTTCCGTTTTCATCGTTCCATTTCTGAATAAAAACTGCTTATTGTTTGTACGTGACATGAGATGATAGTGTGCATCTGCATTTTTCTTTACTCTGAGTGGCCTTGCCATGATATTACTCCTTGATTTACCGCCAAGCAAACAATTCCTCTTGACGGGAAATATTGTGGCATAAAAAATCGAAAGAATCCTTAAGCGAACCTTAAGCGAATCTTAAGATTTTCTTAAGATTCAAAATCGCCAATTTGAGATAACGCGAAATAATTGAATGGAAAATCAGATTTTTAAATAGGGTTTTCGGGGCCTGGCCCCACGGACACGCTAATAATGCGGAGTGTAAATGGGGGTTTGGTCGCCAGGACGAAGGACCAAACTGCGTGGGGTCTGTCCCCAAAATGAGGCATGGAAATCGAGATGGCGGATAGGCGGGCGGAGAACGGTTGCTTTTGAACAGCCAATGCT
>JAZOTG010000237.1:0-7110 GCA_045657505.1 Kiritimatiellia bacterium
CGCAAACTGCAAAATGCAGCCGGCGACAAGCATGCCCTGAGGAACACCCGCATCATCGTCGGAGGCGGACGAAACGACAGCAACCGGCTTGGCAGGAGCAATCTCCGGAATGTCGGCGATTTCAGGAATATCAGCTACAGAATCGGATGCGGAATCGGCAGCCGGCACAGGCTTCTGAGGAGGTGTGAATTTGCCCGTGGGACGAACAATTCCAGGACGCGAAATCTTAAGCGTTTTACGCTGCGTAAGCGAAGGATCCTTTGCGGCGGGAGCGGCAGGCTCGGCTGCAGCGGCGGCCGGAGCGGCTGCCTTGGGAGCGGCCGGAGAAGCTGAAGCGAGATCGACAGGACGCTTGATGCGGATTGTCTTCATCGGAGCGGCTTCGCTTTGAACGGGAGCCGCACCGATTGCCTCTGAAAGAGAAATGCGGGACGTACGCGACTTGGAAGACTGCTTCTGATCGTCAGTAAGCTTCTGCTCGGCAATAATGCCAGTCTTGTGAAGAATGGCCTGCTGAGGGATCTGCTGCGTCACGCCCTTGAGTTTTTGAGTCATCGACTTGAGCTGCTCGACCGGCGCAGACACCGCTTCGGCGGCAGCCGGAGCCGGAGCCGGAGCCTTGGTAAGCGAAGGTTTCGAGGGCATCTTCAGTGCCGGCTTCGCACCGCCGATTACAGGCTTGCGAATTACAGGCTTCAACTTGAGTGTGGCTGCATGAGCTGAAGCGGCACTCGCAAGCGGATTGACCGCCGGCGGCTTGGGTGCTTCGACAGGACTGATTTTTTCCTCTGCCATACTTGCTCCTTGTTCTATATTTTCTACGAGGTTATCTAAATATCTTAACTTCAGACGGCCATGATTTCGGCTTCCTTGGCCTTGAGTTCGGCATCAATCTTTGCGATACCGTCATCGGTCGCCTTCTGAATCTTATCGAGCGCGAGCTTAAGATCGTCCTCAGAAATCTTTTTGTCCTTCTCAAGTTTCTTGGCGGCATCGTTGGCATCGCGGCGGACATTACGCATAGCGACCTTCTGAGCCTCTGCCTGCGTCTTGGCGACCTTGACAATCTCTTTGCGGCGCTCTTCGTTTAGCTCAGGCACCGTAATGCGGAGAACTTTGCCGTCAGTCTGCGGTGTAACACCGAGATTAGCGGCTAAAATAGCCTTGTTCATCTCTGCAAGCACGGTAGGGTCAAACGGCGTAATCTTGATTTGACGAGGCTCCGGCGTTGAGATTGTACCGAGGTTTTTAATCGGCGTGGGACAACCGTAATACTCGACCTTTATCTGATCGACCATCGCCGGGTTGGCCTTGCCGGTACGCAAACCAGCAAACTGAGATTTGAGAGCCTCGAAACTTTTTTGAATTTTCGCGTTAGCATCGCTAAGAACTTCTGCTGTCGTTTCCATTTTTATATCCCGATTTCTATTTTAGTTTAAAAGTGTTTAATCGCAAACCACGGTGCCTACCGCCTCACCTTTGACTACGCGCTCAAGTGCATCGCCGTCGAAGAAGTCGAAAACAACGATCGGAATACCGTTGTCCATACAAAGGGCAAAGGCCGCCGAATCCATAACTTTAAGACGCTTCTCCAGTGCCGTCTCATACTTGAGAGAAGCATACTTTTTGGCCTTAGGATCTTTTTTGGGGTCGGCAGTGTAAACACCGTCGACTTTTGTGGCTTTAAGTAAGGCTTCGGCGCCAATTTCGCTTGCACGAAGAGCGGCGGCGGAATCGGTTGAGAAATACGGATTGCCCGTGCCACCGGCGAAAATAACAACCCGCCCCTTCTCAAAATGGCGAAGAGCTTTACGCTGTATGAAAGGCTCGGCAAGTTTAGGCATTTCGATGGAAGTCATCACTCGTGTCGGCACACCGATAGACTCCAAGGCATTCATCATCGCAAGCCCGTTGATAATGGTCGCGAGCATGCCCATTGAGTCGCCTGTCACACGGTTGACGCCCTTGCCCGCTCCCGTAAGCCCGCGGAAAATATTACCGCCGCCGAGAACAATGCCTACCTGAACGCCCATCTTGTGAATCTTTTTGACGCGCTCGGCCATAAATGCCAAATTTTTCGGGTCGATACATTCACCCGTCTCACGGTTGCCGAGCACCTCCCCGGACAACTTCAGCAGTATCCGAGCATATTTTATCTTACGCGTTGATTTTTTCACGCTCAAAATTATATCAAATCAATTCCCAAAACGCAATCATCGCGCATTGTCTGCGCTTATTTTGATATAATGCACGGGAAATAATGAAGACTATATTGACCAGACTAAAATCACGCATGGGCGATTTTTGGTGGTATTCGCTAATGATTTTCTGCGCATGCCGCGCTGCTGATTTTATCAATGCGTTTATCGGGCTTTACCTCGTACCCAAATACATTCCGCAAAGCGAACTCGGCGCAGTAATGCCGCTTGCCAATTTTGCAAACTTTCTTGCCATTCCCATTGCCGCATTCGCCATGACGTTCCGCAACGAAATCTCAAGCCTTGCACTTAAAAGCGAGTATGGAAAGCTCAAGTCTCTTATTTGCGGCGTTTTTACGGCTACAGGCGTTTTTCTCATTCTTGCCGCCGCGCTATCCCACTTCATCCTGCCGCTGTTTCTTGAGAGAATCCGCATCGCCAAAGGCTCCCTCGGCATTGTGATTCTAATCGGTTCATTCATAGCGGCATTCGCTCCTATTTTCTCATTCCCGCTGCAGGCGCTGAAAAAATTCAAAACGACAGCAGTGATAAACGTTCTCTCCGCGCCGATACGGCTTGTTTCAATGCTTGCCACAATGCCGCTGCGGGCAATCACCGGGTATTTCGTAGGCCAGGCGTCAATACCGTCTTTTTCCACCGTCGCATCGCTTATAAGCCTAAAAAAAGAATTGTCATACCGCGCAGAGCAGTATTGGTCGGCCGAAATCGCCCGCCGCTTCGGAAAAATGCTCCTCATATTCATGGCGTCCCTGGCGGCATACAGCTTTGCAACACTCGTTGAATCCATTGTCCTGCGCCAACGCTTAAGCGAACTTGATTCGGCGGCTTATTATATGGCAACACGCTTCTCCGACATATCACAGTTTCTTTATATCACTCTCGCATTCACAATTTTCCCGTTTTCAGCCGACCTTGCGTCTAAAGGGAAAAGCATGCGCCCTCTTATCATCAAAGCATCCGCGGCCGTGCTTGCGTCAAGTTCTCTGCTCGCCGTATTCTTTGTATTCACCGGCGAATACTTTCTCGGACTTTTGCCTGGAGGCAGCGAATACGCCGCATATTGGTGGGCGATTCCATGGGCTATCGGCATAAACATGTTAAGTTCAATTACGGGACTTTACGCAACCGCAATGATTTCGGCCAACAACTTTTCGTACATGAAATGGATGATTCCCCTTAATATATCAAGCGCGATCGCACTGCTTTTGCTGACAGGCCACGGCTACTACTCACATTATCTTCCCGCTTCCATTTCCTCGTTTTTAAGAACACACAATATAACAACTCTCAATGCGATGCTCTGCTGGCTTAGCATAACAGCGGCCGCGCGACTCATAGGCTGCATAATACACGGCACGGGAAAAACCGCCAGGGACTGAAATATGCCACAAAACCAAAACATCTCCGCCGAAGCAGAATGTACAATCATAGTTCCGATTTACAACGCAGTCCGGTACATCGGAGAATTGACAGCGTCAATCAAAAATCAGAGCAGCAAAAGCTGGCGGTGCATTTTTGTTGACGACGGCTCGACAGATTGCTCTCTTGAAATGCTTAAAAACTACGCTTTGCACGAGCCGCGCTTTACTGTAATAACCCAAAAAAACGCGGGGTGCGGAGCTGCGCGCAACGCGGCTCTCAAGCGTGTTAAAACACCGTTCCTCATGTTTGCCGATCAAGACGACATCATGCATCCGCAGGCGGTTGAAATCGCACTTTCCGCGGTAAAAGCGGCGCAAGTCGACTGCCTTCTCTTCGGATATTGCAAATTTTATCCGAGCCCGGCAATCAATGAAATAAAGAACCGCGAAGAACCGGTCCCCACCGAAAGAAACGGCAAAACCCTCATTACCGGCAGAAGAGACAGCTGGCCTATATTTGTTTGGCGATACATCTTCAGAACAGCAAGCGTTCAGGACACACCGTTTCCTCACATCAGCGGAGGCGAAGACCAGTCCTGGATGACGGAATTAAGCTGGAAAAATTTAAAATGGGCTGAAATAAAAACCGTACTCTACTTCAACAGAGACAATCCGCTTTCGCAATCAAGAGCATTATCGGCAAACTACATCAAGTGTGTATTTTACTCGTACAAATGGATTGAAGAGCGTTCCAAACTTTACGGGATCGACCAAGCCTGGATAAAAAAATTCACTTCGCATATGGCTTTTATGTTCCGACTCTCCATATGCTACCGAAAGATTAGAGGTTTGCTTTCATCCCTATATCTACTGTCCTTCGTCATCGCGCTTCTTGTCCTTGGATGCATACACGATCTTGCCCTTGTAAAGCCGGGCGACCGGCTCTCTCTTGTCTATCTTTAGAATCCGGGGGGCTGACATTTTTTCTCTCATTGTAAAGTATGGAATTATTCAACTCTCAAACTCAAACTTGAAACTCCAACCCATCTGAAAGGCTCGGCGCTGTGGCATGAAGATAGGAGGCGCACCGGTGTGTCAATAAGCCTTGACCTTTTTACTCTCCCTATCGCAGGCCGCCTTTCACGCCGTTAACCTTGTCGCGCAAACGCATAACAAACGGAACGCAGGCATTCGGGATACACGAAGCAACAGCACGCATGGCAATTCCTTTTATGCGTGAACGCCGCCGCGCCCATTTGGTGCGCTTGAAATATGATTCATCGACATTTAGAATCAAATCAGCATATCGCTCCTGATTTTCTCTAATGTAAGCCGGATATGTATCGTTGATTCTTTCGGCAAAAAAGCGATCCCCTCGCCTGAACAGATCTTCGCCGGCCGAAATTCGAGACATTATCCATTCTTCTGCGGTCGTTGTCGCACTGTTGAATTCCGTATGCGCAAAAGCGTTGAGTTTTTTGCGAATAACAGCCGTGCCGCCTAAATAGGAGAAATGCCAGCCGGCATCGCTTACGGTATGCTTCGATTTCAGGAAACGCACCATTGAAGCACTCGGGATGGAATTCGCCTGCTCAAGCACAAATTCTGAAAACTTGAAATTCCTGTATGTGGCGGGATTCTTAAAGACAGAAAACTTTAGAACCTGCGTACCGAGCTTCCAATTGGGAGAGACGCAGTTGCAATAGTTCAGATAATAATTGCAGCTTTTCATACCAAGACGCACCACCCCGCCAAGCGAAACAGCCCTCTTCACGGCTTCAGGCTTCGGGATTTCATCCACATCGGAAATCATGACAACATCGTCGTCCTTGGCGCACGAAAGACCTTCAATAATTGAATTGCGCTGAAGATTCTCGATAAACCATGCCCTCCTGCGTGATTCGGGCATTGACTGCACCGACGAAAAATCTGTGACCGTTATGTGTATTATCCTATCGGAAAACTCGGCAAACCGCGCTTCGTTCTCCTTGAAAAAAAGCGGCTTCTCCTTGCCCGTGTGAGTCCTGACGGCTTCAACAAGGACAAATCTGTCTACCACATCCTTCAGCACATTGAGACGTATCTCAAGGAGATCAAGTTCGTTAAAAAATGAAAAGCAGTCGTAAACCATAAGCTCCCCTTATAATCTGAACAGAACGCCCCTATACCGTAATTGGATTTTTAACACACCGGCAATACACCTTAAACAGGAACGGCTTGAATCTTTTAGGTATTGCCTTAGCCAGATTTATGCGCAACCAACCGCGAACAAAACAAAGTATGCGTATCACACATGTTTTCTTCATGTACTCACGGCTCGGGCGGTAGATACATTCGGAATATTTAGACTGGTTTTCAACAAAATACCGGGGAAGCCTCCTGTCGACGGGTATCGCAAAAAATCTTCCGCCGCATCCCGTCACATCAATTCCTTTTTCAACGGCGGCGGCAATCCACGCCTCGTCTAAAGTATTTTCGTTGGCGTATTCTATTGCAATCGACTTTATTTTATGCACTATTGCGCGCGAACCTCCAAGATACGAAAAATGCCAGCCGCCCCTCTTTATAATTGTGCGAATCGGCAGGTATCTGATTTTCGTGGGAGATGGAATATCGTTAACAATGCTGTCGACATAATGAATATTCTCAAACCTTGAATACGTTTCAGGACTCAGGAGTTCAGAATAACGGAGAGCCTTCGTACCCGGCCAATATGGCCTAACATAGTTTAAATAATTGAAATAAAAATTGAAAAATAACTGTTCAAATGTAATGACGCCTTTTTTTGACAACGCCTTCCTGACAGCATCGGGACTTGGTATCTCGTCTAAATCCGATATTAAAATCAAATCTGAAGGCTTGGCGTCGGCAAGACCCTTCAAAATGCAGTTGCGCTGGTGATTTTCACGCATCCAACTCGCCTGGCGAGGCGTATAACCATCTGGAGGCACGGGAAAATCATCTACAACAATATGAATTATCTTGTCCAGAAACGGCTCAAACCGTTCTTTGCTCTCTTCAAAATACAACGGCTTGTCAATGCCTGTATGCGTCTTCCTCGATTCGACAAGAACAAACCTGTCAACCACATCAGAGAGAACATTAAGCCTAATCTCCAGCAAATCGAGTTCGTTGAAAAAACTAAAGCAATCGTATATCACTTTTCAAACCTCAATATTGCCGGAACGGCGCAAGCCGCCTCAAGCGTTGACTGGTGCACCCGGAGGGACTCGAACCCCCACGCCGAAGCAGTGGAACCTAAATCCACCGTGTCTGCCATTTCACCACGGGTGCAATAAAATCACTTGCCGAGCTTTTCCTTGTGGGAGAAGAAGATACGCATCTTGTTGGCAAAGGACTGAGCCTGCGGATATGTCTTCTCCGAGGAAAGTTTTTGAAACTCCTCAAGCGCCGCTTTTTGCTTCTTGTCGAGATTGGACGGAACTTCGAAGACGATCCTTGCATCAAGATCGCCAGGAAACCCGCCTCTGAGAGAAGGCACGCCCTTGCCGCGCAAGCGGAACACCTTG
>JAZOTG010000238.1:0-2828 GCA_045657505.1 Kiritimatiellia bacterium
CATGGCTACGATCCGACTTCCTCGAACATGGGTGCGAGCTCGAACTGCGCCGGAGCGACTTCGTTATGCCGCGTTTTCGCAGGGATGCCAAGCCTCCAAAGGCGCTTCTCGACCTCAGTCATGAAATTGAGAATGCGCGGACGGATCGCGCCGAAGTAATGATCGTCGAGCTGCTGGTGCTTAGCCGGAGCCGCGCCAAACACCGTGCGCCCGGTCTGAAGCAGGTCGGGCCTCTTCAGATAGAAACTTTTATCTATGAGAAAATACTCCTGCTCTGCGCCCAGTGTTACGCTGACGTGCGCCTTTGGGCGGGAGAACCTTGCCATCAGCCTTTCGGTCGCGCGCGACAGAACCTGTATAGAACGCAAAAGCGGCGTTTTCATATCGAGCGCCGCACCCGTATATGCGCAAAACGCCGTTGGAATGCAAAGAGTCGCGCCATTGCCGTGACGCTTTATAAACGCCGGGGATGTCGGATCCCAGGCCGTATATCCGCGCGCCTCAAACGTTGAGCGCAGGCCACCCGAAGGGAATGAGCTTGCGTCGGCCTCGCCGCCTATGAGATTTTTGCCGGAAAAGCGGTTGACCGCGCGTGCCGGGCCGTCGGGCTCCAAAAAGGCATCGTGCTTTTCGGCTGTACCGCCGGTCATCGGCTGAAACCAATGCGTAAAATGCGTGGCTCCGTTTTCAAGAGCCCAGTTTTTCATTCCGTCGGCGACTGCATCGGCGATGGAAGGGTCGAGCGGCTTGCCTTCGCGCATTGTCGCCGTCAGTTTGCTGGCGACAGTCTTGGTTAGATACCTGCCGATGACGTCGCCGTAAAAAACATCGGCGCCATAATCTTTGATGTTGCTTTCGGGCATATCGGACACTCCGTTCTCCATTTGAAGTCGCGCCTACAAGGCCGTCACGCTGAATTTGGCATCGCGCGGCACGAGCATGTTTATCTCGTCGGCATCTGAAGGCTTTAACTGAATTTTGTTTTTCTTGAAAAACTCTATGATGTTAGCGGGCATTTTGTGCCCCGTGCCTTCAATCTCCACTGCGCTGAAATCGCGTTCAGCGCTGTATCGTTTGAAAATTTTGCCGTTCAGATACATGTCAAGAACATGACGGCGCTTATTAAGAACAAGATGGAAGCGGGGATGCTCCATCACATAAATGTCACGACCGGCAGAAAGCCTGTCGAGATCGATGTCACGGTTCAGTTTTTTCAGCGAACGAAGCGTAGAACCGTGCTCGCGCGCTATCCGCGAAGCCACATCTCCGCTCTTGACCGTAACTTTGGCCACCCATTGCGGATTGAACCTGTCGAAAAGCCAACTGAAATTGAGCTGCCCGAGGCGGGGAAGAAGCTCGTCGGAAATCTGAGCGGCATCCGTGCCGCCGATGGCACGGATCTGCTCTATCGCCTGCACCTGCATCTCAAGTTCGCCTGCGGAGGATGCCTTTTCAAGGCGCATCAGAAGCGCGCGTATTTTAGGCGAAAGTTTTTGCGAAACATCAATATCTACGGAGGGAACATCAGATGCCGCATGCGCCGAGGAAACCGGCGCGGGAGGCTCTATAAACACTTCCTCTGCCTGCCCTTCGGGAAAAACCTCAGGCGCCGCCGGCCGGTTTGCAATTGTAATGCCGAGTGATACGGCGGCAGCGAGAAAAACGGCAACAACGACCCACCAGATAACTGAAAGGTCGCTGTTGCGTTCTCTGGGACGATGCTCTATCCCGTATTTGAGTATTTCCAAGGCCATAGCCAGCAAATATTACTTGGCCGACTCTCCTTCGCAGAGCCCCTGCACGCACGAGCGGAAAATCTCCATACGGCCCTCTACAGTCTCTACAGTGAATGTTTTTTCTGTAGCCTCCACAATCGTTCCCACAATTCCGCCCGCAAAAATTATTTTTGCGCCGGCACGAAGCTCGTCAATCATTTTGCGGCGCTCTTTTTCCTTGCGCTGCTGAGGCCTTATAAACATGAAATAAAATATGGCGATGAGCAGCAAAGGCATCATAAGACCAGTCCACTGGCCGCCTGCGCTCTGTGCAGCGGCGGCATTAGCCATAACCAAGCATGTATTCATTGTTTTCTCCTTGTTGTTTGATTAAACCGTTTTAGGCGCCGTGTCACGGCGAACCTGCTCTTTCCAGCCGAAGAACGAGCCGTCGGCGATTGCGTCGCGCATCTCGCCCATGAAGCGATTGAGCGCGAATACATTATGTATCGTCAAAAGGCGCATTCCAAGTATTTCACCTGCGTGCAGCAGATGACGCACGTAACTGCGCGTGAAATTGCGGCAGCAGTAACACTGACACCCCTGCTCGACCGGATCCTGGTCATACTCGAATTTGGCGGCTTTTATGGCGACATTGCCCTTGCGCGTAATCGCCGTACCGTGCCGTGCGATGCGGGTCGGAAGAACGCAATCGAACATGTCGATGCCGCGGGCGACGCATTCCGCCATTTGATGCATTACACCAAGGCCCATCACATAGCGCGGAGCCTCCTTCGGCAGAAACGGAACGCTCGCGTCGACGGCCTGGTACATGTACTTCTCGGGCTCTCCCACCGAAACACCGCCTACGGCATAGCCGTCAAAGCCGATTTTTACGAGCTCCTCGGCGCAATGCCTGCGCAGATCATCGTATACGCCGCCCTGGACGATGCCGAATACCAGCTGCCCCTCGGCATGCGGCTGCTCCTTTGACAGAGCGGCCCAGCGCAATGTCTGCTCAACTGAACTGACGGCCCGCTCGCGCGTGCACGGGTAGGGGAGGCACTCGTCAAACACCATCGCTATATCGCTGCCGAGAATGCGCTGCATCTC
>JAZOTG010000239.1:0-9353 GCA_045657505.1 Kiritimatiellia bacterium
GCATTGACAGCGGTTTCTCGAGCGTCATGATTGACGGTTCGCACCTTGATTTCAAAGAGAATATCAAGTTGACCAAGAAGGTCGTCGCATATGCTCACAAGCACGACGTGACGGTTGAAGCCGAGCTTGGCGTTCTCGCAGGTGTTGAGGACGAGGTTTCCTCCGCCGAGTCGCACTACACGAAGCCTGAGGAGGTTATCGAGTTCGCAACGAAGACGGGCTGCGACTCATTGGCTATTTCCATCGGCACCAGCCACGGCGCCTACAAGTTTACGCGTGAGCAGTGCACTGTCGACCCCAAGACCGGCAAGCTCGTTCCGCCGCCGCTCGCGTTCGATATTCTCAAGGCAATTGAGAAGAAGCTTCCCGGCTTCCCGATCGTTCTTCACGGTTCTTCCAGCGTCCCGCAGGACGAGGTTGATACGATCAACAAGTTCGGCGGCAAGCTTCCCGACGCAGTCGGCATTCCCGTGTCTCAGCTTCGCAAGGCAGCCAAGAGCGCCGTATGCAAGATTAACATCGACAGCGACTCGCGCCTCGCCATGACTGCCGCCATCCGCAAGCACTTTGCCGAGAATCCCGGTCACTTCGATCCGCGTCAGTACCTCACTCCTGCGCGCGACAATATGAAGAAGATGTACATCCACAAGATCATGAAGGTCTTGGGTTCCAACGACAAGCTCTAATACTTGTCGTTTACGGCTGCGGGGCGCAGTTGAACACTCGCCCCCGCCGTCAATGTTCAGTTTAGTATTCATTCACGAGGTTTATTTCCATGGCCAAAGATACGAAGTCCGCATACGCTCAGGCAGGTGTTAATATTGATGTTAAGATGAACGCAGTAAGCTCCATTAAGCAGATGGTGGCTTCAACGAAGACCGCCAATGTGATCGGCGGCATTGGAGCGTTCGGCGGCCTTCACAAGGTTCCTACAGGCAAGGGGATGATTCTCGTGTCGTCAACCGACGGAGTAGGCACCAAGCTTAAAGTTGCCGCTCAAATGGGCAAGCACGATACCGTCGGTCAGGATATCGTAAACCACTGCGTCAACGATATTCTTGTTCAAGGTGCCAAGCCGCTTTTCTTTATGGACTACATCGGAACGGCAAAGGTCGATCCCGTGCAGTTCAAGAGCGTTGTTTCGGGCCTCTGCAAGGCTTGCAAAGAAAATAAAATGGCTCTTCTCGGCGGCGAGACTGCAGAAATGCCAGGCCTTTATCCCCTGGGCGAGTACGACCTTGTTGGAACAATTGTCGGCTGCGTGAAGAAGAGCGAACTTATCACGGGTAAGTCTATCCGTGCCGGAGATGTAATTATCGGCTTCCCCTCGGGTGGTCTTCAGACAAACGGCTTTTCACTCGCCCGCCGCGTTATTTCCGATCTCTGCCAGTATTCGTGGATGGACAAACTGCCCGGCACCGACCAGACATTTGGCGAGGCGCTTCTCGCGGTTCACAAGAGCTTCCTTAAACCTGTTTCCAAGCTCCTTGAGCGTAAAATCAAAATTACCGGTATGGCTCACATTACCGGCGGCGGTTTCCCCGATAATATCCCGAGGGTGCTGCCAAAGGCCGTGAACGCCGAAATCGACCGTGACTCATGGGAAGTGCCTACGATTTTCAAATTTATTCAGAATCAGGGCAAGGTTGATCGCGATGAAATGTATCGCGTGTTCAATATGGGCATCGGCTATGTAGTCATCCTTCCCAAGAATCAATTGACCAAGGCCACCAATATTCTCAAGGCGCAGCATCAGCCCTATAATATTATCGGTGTAATCCGCAAGGGTACAGGTGTTGTAACGTACAAGAATTGACGGTTCCTGTTGGCGGCAATAAAAGCATCGCGTGTAATTACGCGGTGCTTTTTTATTTCATTGAAGGCAGCACAATGCCGCGCAAAATAACCTTCTGGCAAAGCAGGAAGACGGCTGCAGTAGGTATTGACACGAGAACGAAGCCTGCCATAACGCACCATGGTTGGCCGGCAAACGTCTCAACAGCCATCTGGTACAGCCAAACGGCTATCGTCCAGTGCGATTGCTTGTGGCATACGAGGAACGCCCACTCCCATGATGCGTAGGCGTGGACAAACGCGTTTAGCGCGTTAACCGCCAAAATAGGCGCCGTCATAGGCAGCGTGATGCAACGAAACACGGTCCATTCGGATGCTCCGTCAATGGATGCCGCTTCGTACAGTTCACGGGGCAGCGCATCAAAAAAACCTTTCAAAATGAAAATTGACATTCCGCTGGCTACAGTTGGCAGAACCAATGCGGCAAATGTATTGAGCATTCCCAAATCGCGAAGAAGAAGAAAGCCGGGAATTGCCGTGACGGCGGCGGGGAATGCCATTGTTGCAAGAAGAAAGAGAATTATCTTTTCGGTTGATTTGAGTTTGAATCGTGAAAGGGCGTAGGCGGCAAGCGGGTTTACGGTAAGTGTTGCCAGAATGGAGAGTATCACGAGCAGGAGCGTGTTGAAAAAGGCGCGTCCGCGCACAAAAAGGTAGTCGCCGACAAGCCGGTAATTGGACAAGGCGTCGATTATGAAATCACGAGTGCCGTGTTCGATAAACTGCACGGCAAGCGCTTCGCGGATTTTCGCGGCGTGCTGTGCAACATCGAGAGGCATTGTTCGTGAGATGCAGTCGCCGTCTTTGAGGGCCTTGGCGATATAGTGCTTTTTAAGATCGTTGAAAGTCGCCGCTTTTTCGGGGTCGTCAGCCTTTCGCCCTGGAAGAAGGCGCGATTCCGCCGCGAACGAAATGTCGTAAAAAGATTTATGCGGAACGCTCCACGCCGCATTCAATGCTTCAAGTGAGCCGTATTTTGATTTCGCGAACTGGGGAACATCCCGCTGGTCGTAATGGCATGTCAAATATTGTGCATCGGTTGCCTGCAGCAAAAGGAGGAAATCGCGAGCCCGTTCGCGTGCCGCCGTTCTCAGAGAATCATTGCTTTCGTAGGGAGCAAGTTCTTTTGCTGCAAAAGATTTTATTCCGTCACGGTCTTTTGCCACTTCCGGCCAGGTAGTCCATCTTGCGGGGGCCTCTGGATATATTTGGCGGGGGAATGATTTGAATTTGGATGCAAGCGAACGCATAAAACGGTCGCCTCTGTCGAAAACGCCAGCTACGACAGGGCTGTTGCGATGGTAGTCGTATGAAGATGTGAAACTCGACGTAATCATGACGGCAAATGGATATACCATAGTTACTGCGCCGAGGATGAGAGTAAAATAAATGAGGGCGAGAAAAATTCTCGCCTTTGTCGTCTTGCGTTCGCTTTCGAGTATAACCGCCATGCTGGCGAGTATTTTACCACAATATCAAAAAGTTTGTGATATAATTGCTTGAAATGTCGCAGGAAAACAATATTGAAGCGAGCGTTATAATTCCGTGCTGGAACGTCGCGCCGTGGTTGCCGCGCTGTCTCGACAGCGTTTTCACCGCTCTGCCGCCAAGATTCGAGGTCATTGCAGTTGATGACGGCTCTAACGATTCCACGGGCGAAATTCTTCGCTCATACGCTGCACGGCACTGCGAGCTTAAAATAATTACGCAGGGCAACAGAGGTGTTTCCTCCGCGCGCAACCGGGCGCTCAACGTCTGCAAGGGAGAGTATGTGTTTTTTGTCGATCCCGACGACAGCGTTGAACCTGATTTTTTCAAAGCAATGCTTTCCCGTGTCCAAAGCGAGCGGGCAGACTATTGTGTCGTTGCGTTTTCAGGGGCGAAACTCAAGGGCGTATACGAGTTCACCTCAAATGAGGAAATTCTCAACGGCTATGTAAAAAGGATTTTCGGATACTCCTTCGGCGATGTAGAGCGCTTCAATAAAGGGGGTAGGCTTTTTGCCGATAGGGAAATGGCATCGGTATGGCGCGGCGTCTTCAAACGTTCCGTTATAGAAGAGCACGGTATCAGGTTCGATGAAAGCATTGAACTTTATGAAGATGCCATTTTCAATGCGGAGTATCTTGTACATGCGAATAAAATGACTTGTGTCGACAGGCCTCTTTACAATGTTACTGCGCGCGAGAGCGGCGCAATGCGCACTGTGCCCAGAGATGCTGCCCGATTATGTCGCAATAAACTCAGACTGCTTATGGCGCGCGAGCGGTTGGATGCCGTTTCCGGCGGCAGACTGTGGCCGATGTGCGAAGCATCGTGCGTGTTTTCAGCGCTCGAGATGCTTTTTTGTATCTGCAGCCGCCGCATAGGCCTGCGCAAAGGGTGGCCGATTCTTGCAGAATATATTGCAGACGAGCGCGTTGCCCGTGCGCTGAGCGCCTATCCCCTGTCGTTCAGACATCCTGTCTATGCGGCCGGCACGATATTTCTGCGAATTGTTTCGCGCATGGTCAATATTACAAGATGCGGTTCGTAGATTGGATCCACAGCCGTGAAAGTATTTCGGGGCTCACGCGCTGCGCGGTGCCGAGTTCCTGTGCGAAGAGCGATATTCTATATTCCTCGAGCATCCACCTGTAATCAGTAAACGCTTCGTAGTTGATTATTTTTGCCCCTTTGCCGATGGCTGCGTTCTTGTATTGCTCCCAGTAGGGCTCAAAACGCGCAAGTTTGGCGATGTCGCGGGCTCTGCCGTTTTTGGCTCTTGCGATGCGAATGTCAAGCGCCTTCAGATAGCGCGGGTAGCGCTTCAATCGGTCGAGAGGCACGCTTGAAATAAATCCGGGGAATACGAGCCACGCAAGCTGCGTCGTTATGTCGCCGAGGATTTCGTCTCCGAGGTTCGAGGCAAATGCCTTTGCGGAGCATTGGCCGGCAGCCTCAATGATTTCGCCAGACAGTGACAGTATGCCGGCGCAGGCTGCCGATATGGCGGCGCGGCAGTTGCGGACACGTTCTGTAAAGGCTTCTGCGCTAAAGACTGGCGCCTGCCCCTGCACGGCCGCAGAAAGCGCTCCCTTCATGAAAATGTCGTCAGCGAGCCTTTTTTCGTCGTATTTCAGTCCTTTGAAATACAGCGCCGATTCAAAAGAAAGATTTTTGACGCGAAACTCTCTTTTGGCGTGCTGTGCGAGTTCAAGGCATATAAGACGGGCGAGCGCACGTTCGTGTTCGCGAATTGCGGCAGCCTCTGTTTTGAAAAGTTTTATGCAAACGCCATCGCCTTCATCGTGAAGAGCCTTGTAAAAAGGTGTGCTGAACGCGCTCTGCGTTTTCTCGGGATGAAAGCTGATGTTTCCGAAATCCCATTTGAAATGTTTTGCCGACAGTGCATTGTGCGGTGACGGCGAGGTGCCGCAATCAATTGCCGCCTTCGCCAATGCTTCTGTGAGGCTGCGCGAAACTGCGATGGCTTCGCCCGTAGTGTCGTCGCGTATTACAAATCTTATTTTGAGCCAGTCCGGAATTTTTAGGGAGTTGACGGTTTCGGATGAGACGCGCACGCCGAACCGTTTAAGAAGTGCGTCGCACAACGCGTTTTTCAGCGTTGAACCTTCTCTTTCCAGTATCGG
This sequence comes from Kiritimatiellia bacterium, assembly GCA_045657505.1. GTDB lineage: Bacteria > Verrucomicrobiota > Kiritimatiellia > RFP12 > UBA1067 > UBA1067. The sequence continues at coordinate 5,487 of JAZOTG010000239.1, forward strand.
CAGTATTATCGCCACCGTATCTGCGACAGGCGGCAGAGTGCGCCTCACCTGTGCGGGAAGCGATTTGAGTATCCATGAGATTTTTTCCGGAAGCATTCCCGGAACAAGCCAGTCGGAGTTCCAAAGCGTCAGCAGTTTTGCCTTTGACCTTTTTGCCGTGCATGTGATGCCGTCGGTGTCAGCGTTGTCAGGCGAGTGGTTGTATGCAAGTCTGAATTTTGTGCCGGCAATTGAAATGAACGGCGGATAGTCGTTGTTGGAGACTTTGATTTTGCCGAGCCATTCGTTCCGGTTGAGCGTGAACGCTTTTATGCTTTCGTCCGTTGCCCGGCTGACCCATTTCCTCAGGTCCGAAGCGGAGACGATGTTTTTGGGGAGCGTGTTTTCAAAATGGACGGCAAGTGCATCAGCGTCGAATATTTCGCTTGATCGCATTTTGTCGGCGAGTTTGCGCAGCTCTGAAATTACGGCAATATTTTCTTTTACGCACGGCGGAGGTGACGGGAATTCGCCATATACAAGCGCATGAAGAATAAATATCCTGCGCGAAAGAAGCGGGTCGATGCGGCTCATATCGCGTCTTCTGCCGTCGGCTATGACAAGACCGTAAAGCGTGACGCGCTCTTTGGTGCGCACAAAACCGCTTTGGGCGTCCCATTGGGCATCGTAATAACTGTGTTTGCATATGTTCCCTGCCGCCGGCTCAAGCCAGGCAGGATCGATGACGGCCGCTTCTCTTGCGAAGAGTTTTGACGTGTCGACTATTTCAGACGCCATCACCCACTCGGGACTTGACTGTTTTTGAGATGCCTTGTCGCCTTTGAATTTTTTTGACAGGACGGAGGATGGATGTATTGCGAAGCGAATTCCGTGAGCTCCTCTGAAATTGTTTTCCTCGTGGTCGTACTTGCCGATTCTTGAAAGAAGCGAGGGTAGAAGCGCCCGATGCAATTGGTCGGGCCCGCCATTGTCGTTCTGCGTGTCAAGTCCGAGACGGCGGCAGAGGGCTTCAAGGCGCAGTACAAGCTCCTTCCATTCGCGCATCTTCTGGTATGAAAGGAACGAGGCGGCTGCGGTTTTGCGCAGTTGAGTCGTGCTGTTGTCGGCTGAGAGTTCCTCCCACCATTTCCAGAGTGAGAGCGTTCCGAGAAAGTCCGAGCCTTTTACTCTCCATTTTGCGTGCTGGGCATCCGCTTTTTCCCGCTGCTCGACGGGCCTTTTGCGCGGGTTGTCGCATCCCATGGCGGCGACGATCGGCAGGGCGGACGGCAATGTGGCAAGGTCGGAAGCGGCCAGGAGCATTCTTGACAGCCGGGGCGCAAGCGGGATTTTGGCCAGGCGCCGCCCGATTTTTGTTAAGCGGATCTCTTCGCTGTCCGCATTTCTGTATATTGCTCCAAGTTCCAGAAGCTCCCTGAGGCCTTCGCGGATCATTGTCGGTTTTGGCATGTCCACAAAGGGGAATGTCTCAATGGATCCGAGGCGCAGTTCAAGCATTGTAAGCACAACTCCCGCAAGGGAGGAGCGGAGGATTTCTGGCGCGGTGAATTCGTCTCGCGTATTGTAATCTTCCTCGGAATAAAGCCGGATGCATTTCCCCGGCGCGATTCTACCGCAACGTCCGGCCCGTTGCCTGGCGGACGCTTTGCTTATGCGCTCAATCTGCAGCCTTTGTACGTGCGTGCGGTGGATGTAGCGCGAAATTCTTGCCAGCCCCGAATCGACTACGGCTTTTATGCCTGGAATTGTGAGAGATGTCTCAGCGACATTTGTAGAAAGGATTATCCGGCGTTTATCAAGAGTCTTGAAAGCGCGTTTGATTTCTCCCGCAGGGAGCGAGGCGTAGAGGGGGATGATTTCGCTCTTGCGCAGTTCGGTGTCGCGCGCAAGCTTGTCGGCGGTTTCGCGGATGTCGCGCTCGCCGGGCAGAAAAACGAGGATATCGTCAAGAGCCGGCAGCCGGCGTATAGCGCGTGCCACTTCGCTGGGGAGGTCGCGTGCATCGTCGTCGGCATCATCGTCATACAGATATGACACTTCAACGGGATAGGTTTTGCCGGGTACGATGATGGTTTTGGAGGCGGGGAAAAAGCAGGAGAATCTTTCGGTATCGAGCGTGGCAGAGGAGATGATTACTTTCAGGTCTTTTCTTTTTTCGAGGATGCGTTTTAATATCCCCAGCAGGAAGTCGATGTTTAGTGAACGCTCGTGAGCCTCGTCGATGATGATGGTTGAATAATTTTCGAGAAACTTGTCAGCCATGGTTTCCGAAAGGAGAATGCCGTCAGTCATGAATTTTATACGCGTTGACGCCGAAAGCTTCTGATCGTACCTGTGCTGATAGCCCACGACGGCGCCGACTTCGCAATTTATCTCCTTGGCGACTCTTTCAGCGACGCTCATGGCTGCCACGCGTCGTGGCTGCGTGCACGCAACCTTCTTTTTGTCGCCGGCGACTTCGAGCGCCATTTTAGGTATTTGAGTTGTCTTGCCTGATCCGGTTTCTCCGCATATTATTATGACGCTGTATCTGCCGAGGGCGTCAACGATTGCGTCTTTGAAGCCGCTGATCGGCAAGTGCTGCGGGTATGTGTACTGCTGAGCTGTTGTATTGGGCATTCTTTTTTTATTGAATAAGGCCGCAGGCCTTCATTGGTGAAGAGCCCGCGGCTGCTGTATATTTATAGCGTCTTTTTATTGGCGGATTGTGTATGTGCCCGGAGCGTAGTCCTTATATTCAGATTTACCGGGCGGAGTCACACGGCCGATGCTGCCTTTCGGGATTGTAAACTCCCATATCCATTGATCGCCGTCATAGCGCCAGTGGCTCTTAATCAGGCCGGCGGCTGATTTGTATTCCGCCCTGGCAAAGCCGAGCCTGCGGTCGGGTTTGGGCGCCATGATGATGCGTTTGAAGCCGGGTGCCGACGGGTCGGGGGCGATGCCTGCGATTGTGCGGTACATCCAGCTGAGCACGGCGCCGTATGCGTAGTGGTTGAAGCTGTTCATGCCGGCGTCACCAAACCCGTCTTTTTTGGTGTAGCTGTTCCAGCGCTCCCATACGGTGGTCGCGCCCTGGTCGACGGAGTAGAGCCATCCAGGAAATTCGTGGCCGAGCAGCAAGTCGTATGCTATTGTGTCCATGGCATTTTCGCTGAGCGTGTCGAGAATGATCGACGTGCCAAGGAATCCGGTGTGAAAACGGCCGCCGCAATCTGCGAAGCTCTTTTTAAGATCGGCAATTGTTTTGTCTCTGGACGCACCGTCGACAAGTCCAAGCTTGAGCGCGAAGAGGGCGGGTGTCTGCATTCCGCGGAGAGCTTCGTGCACCATGCCGTCGGGGTTTGCGAAAAACTCGCCTTTAAGATACGCTTTCGCCTCTTCTGCGATTTTGCGATATTTTGCGGCATCGTCGGCGCGTCCCGTCGCTTCGGCCATTTCGGTCATCATGCGGGCGTCCCAGAGCCAATAGCATCCGCCGAGGTAGTTCCAGTAAATGTACGTTTCTTTTTTGGGGCCGTAGTGGCCGTTGGGGTGGCGCATAAAGGCGCTGTATTCTTTCTTGAACGGCGAGGATGCGCTTTCGTAGCGTGAAAGCGAGAGCCAGTCGTTCCACTGGTAGTTTCCGCACTCGGGGATTTTTTCGGTGCGGAATTTTGTTTCTGTGATGCGCTGGAGGTAACGCGTCATTGCCTCCCAGTTGTCGTTGATGATCGTTGTGTCGCCAAACATCAGCCAAATCTTGTATGGTACGATTATGCCTGCGTCGGCCCAGCCAAGGCGTGTGTAGTTGTTGCCGTACTGTGCGTAGGGGGCTACGCCCGGAAAGCCGCCTTTGTGATGTTGGCTGTCACGCATGTCGCGCAT
>JAZOTG010000240.1:0-1623 GCA_045657505.1 Kiritimatiellia bacterium
TACCTTTCAAGGATGTATCAAGGGCATCGTCAATCAACGACCTGTATTCATTACAGTTCATTTTCCCTTATCTCCACAGGTGAACATTTTGAATAGAATGGCGTTCAGGCTAATGCGTGCCCGGTGCAACCGGTTCTTTACGGTTCCCAATGGCAACTTCAGAATCTGTTCTATCTCCGCAAGCGTTTTATCCTCAAAATATCTTAACATTACAACCTCTCTCAGGTTAACATGCAAACGAGCAACCGCCTCACGCATAAGTTCCGCATCAACATTGGACAAATGCAAATCTGAATCAGTGGAATATTCGGAAAAGTCATTATTTTCAAAGAAATCTGCGGAATTGGCGACTTCGGCCTTGTTTTTGCGGAGATCTGAACGATGAAAATTAAGTAAAATTATGTATAGCCAATTCCAAAACGAATATTTTTCGTCATAAAGTCTGATCTTGATCATCGCCTGGCGAATCGTACGGGCAACAAGATCCTCTGCGGCATGACTTTCGTGAACAAGTATCAAGGCCGCCGCATAAAGCCGATTGCCATATTCGGCAATTAGCCTATGCGCCCCCGTTTGGGGATTATCTTTTATAGCATTCCAGATATCCATGTCCTTTCATGTATATACGCAGTCATCAAGAAAAAGGTTTCATCTTTTTGGCGGAAAGAAATAATCTGAAGTGAATTCTCGTTTTAGAATGAGTAAAAAAGGCATCAGATTTCGGATGCCCCTCGAGAATCTTCCGTATCTATCACAGACGTTACCGAATCATCAAAAAAAAGACCTGCAAAATAGGGTGCTTCGCCCATGCAGGTCGGGGAGTCACTAAGCGCTCCAAATTAAGAAAAAGAAAAAAGCCAGAATATCCCCCGAGCGCAGCGAGCCGCGTAGCGGTCGCTAGAGGGGTGCACCCTACTCTCGCACGGGCGAGTCCCGCACTACCCTCGGCGAAGGAGCCCTTAACTTCCGTGTTCGGAATGGGAACGGGTGTGACAACTCCTCTATGTCCACCGGCAAAAAGCCGCAAGCTGGATGCCGCGAGTCATTCAGTTCGCCAAGATACAGTGCTCGTCTTTGAAATACACGTCTGCCAACACGAACATTTCCCACCACACTCCAATAGTGGTGGACATTGTCGTCCTTCTTTCCTTTTATTGCCCTCAAAAACATGCCTGTATTTTCTCATAATTAGCAATGCAATCATAGAGGGTAGGTCTTCACTACACGACTTTTTCGGACGGTATGTTATGGAATTTACGCAAAGACCAAAGATAAGCTCAATTAACCACATGAAAAAAGTCAAACTTAGGGTCGAACGTGGAATGTCGGGTTAAACACGCAAGCGCCGCATCCGTCTTCATTGCATACTGATCCTTCAACCTCTGCGGCAAAAGCCTCCGCAACGCTTCATCCTCAGAATACGCCCCTTTGAAGTAAAGGTTCAACACACATGCGCAACAGTTCCCGATTGTACCATCATTTCTTTGCCGATCGCGCCTTTTTGGCATTCGCCTTCAATGCCGCTTCCTTTTTCGCCTTAAGCGCCTTCATCTTTTCGACAACCTTCGGATCGGCCGGGATGTCGATAACAGGATGGTACACTTCGGATTTTGTAGTCGCCTG
>JAZOTG010000241.1:0-2489 GCA_045657505.1 Kiritimatiellia bacterium
GTCGACCCGAAAACCGGCCAGTCGCTGATGAAGCGCACGATTATCATTTGCAACACGTCGTCAATGCCGGTTGCGTCGCGCGAGGCGTCTGTGTATACGGCGGTGACTATCGCCGAGTACTTCCGCCAGCAGGGCCTCAACGTGCTTGTGCTTGCCGACTCTACATCACGCTGGGCGCAGGCGATGCGCGAACTGTCGGGACGACTTGAAGAAATCCCCGGCGAGGAGGCGTTCCCCGCTTATCTCGAAAGCCGCATCGCCGCGTTTTACGAGCGCGCCGGGCGGGTACGCTTGCGCAACGGCTCAATAGGCTCCGTCACCATTGGAGGCACCGTATCTCCTGCGGGCGGCAACTTCGACGAGCCTGTGACGCAGGCGACGCTCAAAGTCGTAGGCGGTTTCCACGGGCTTTCCCGCGCCCGCTCCGACGCGCGCCGCTACCCTGCCATCGACCCGCTCGATTCGTGGAGCAAGTACACTTCCGTCATTGAACAGCCGAGAGTTGAAAAGGCGCGTGCAATATTGCGGCGCGGCAGCGAAATCGGCCAGATGATGAAAGTCGTAGGCGAAGAAGGCACATCTCTCGAAGACTTTACCACATATCTCAAAGGCGAATTCATCGATGCGGTTTATCTGCAGCAGAATGCGTTTTCCGAGTCCGATGCCTCCACCGGAGTAGACCGCCAAAAGATAATGTTTGAAACGATGGAGAAAGTCCTCGACGCTCAATTTGAGTTCGCCGACAAGGACGAAACGCGCAAATTCCTCATATCGCTGCAGCAATCCTTTATCGACTGGAACGACAAGCCCATGGGGTCGCAGGAATTTGAAAGTGCCAAAGCTGATCTGCTTCGGAAAATAGCCGAAGCCACCGACGGCATCCTGTAACACTCACCACTAAAATCCTCTGGCAATGTTCAACAATAAAATCTACCACAAAATCGACGCCCTCTCAGGTTCAATCGCGACATTGCGCGCTGAAGGCGTAAAATACAACGAAATCGCCGAAATCGAGTCTCGCGCCGGCACCTCGCTCGTGCAGGTGATCAAACTCGACGGCCCAAACGTCACGCTCCAGATTTTCGCCGGAGCAAGAGGCGTTGACACGGCCGCCAAAGTGCGCTTTCTCGGCCACACAATGAAGGTGCCGTTTTCGGACGCGCTTCTCGGAAGAGCTTTCACCGGCTCCGGCGTGCCGCGCGACGGGGGACCAGAAATAACCGACGACCCGTCCCCTATCGGACAGCCGTCGGTCAATCCCGCCAAGCGCATTCTGCCCAACGAAATGGTGCGCACCAACATTCCGATGATCGACCTTTTCAATTCGCTTGTCAAATCGCAGAAGCTGCCTATTTTCGCCAAAGCCGGCGAGCCGTACAACGATCTGCTTGCCCGCATCGCTCTTCAGGCCGACAGCGATGTAATCGTAATCGGCGGTATGGGCCTCAAATACGATGAATATCTCAAGTTCCGCGACACGCTCGATAAATCAGGCGCACTCTCCAAAACGGTAATGTTTGTTCACACCGCCGCCGATCCTACGGTGGAATGCATGCTTGTGCCCGATGTTTCACTGGCCGTTGCCGAAAAATTCGCACTCAAAGGCAAAAACGTACTTGTACTTCTCACCGACATGACATCGTTTGCCGACGCCATGAAGGAAATCGCCATTACAATGGAGCAAATCCCCTCCAACCGCGGCTATCCGGGCGACCTCTATTCGCAGCTCGCGTCGCGTTACGAAAAGGCCGTTGACTTCGACGGCGCCGGCTCCATAACCATCCTTGCCGTAACAACGATGCCCGGCGATGACGTGACGCATCCGGTGCCCGACAACACCGGCTACATCACCGAGGGGCAGTTCTATCTGCGCAACGGCCGAATCGAACCTTTCGGCTCGCTCTCGCGTCTTAAACAGCAGGTCAACAAAAACACGAGAGAAGACCATCGCACCATTATGGACGCGATGATCAAACTCTACGCCCAGTACAAAGAAACCCTTGAAAAACAGGCTATGGGTTTCAGAATGTCCAATTGGGACGGCAAACTGCTCAAATACGGCCGTGACTTTGAAAAGGAAATGATGGACCTTTCGGTGAACATTCCGCTCGAGGAGGCTCTCGATCTTGGCTGGAAGATTCTCGCGGACAATTTTGACAAGGGCGAAGTAGGCATTCCTACCAAGCTTTCCGACAAATTCTGGCCGCAAAAATAGCACAAAACCTATCGGGTTTTTGATATAATCTTCTATATGGAAAAAAAACCCGATTCACGCTCTAACGGACCTGCCCGTTCATGGCTTCTAATCGCCATAATAGGTCTTGTCGTATACTCGTTCTACCGCATGAACGTAAAGGTGGAAGTTCCCGAAGAACTTACCCAGGCCGAATTTCTTAAAGCGCTTTCAGGAGACAAAATCTCACAGCCGAATACGCGCATAATCCAACGGGTTGCCGACGTTACGTATTTTGAAGGCGAATTCGCCGCCA
>JAZOTG010000242.1:0-9318 GCA_045657505.1 Kiritimatiellia bacterium
CTACGATCCGACTTGGCACTTCCAAATCACCGAGCGTGTACTGCAAGGCGTCCAGAATGTGCGTCAGGCGTCCAGGGTCGACGAATGTATTACCCTCATGGCCGAATGTGGTATAAAACACGCGGCCGGCACCATAGCGGCGAACCCAGGAAACGGCAAAGTCATCGTCCTGACGGGTAAAGCCCCTCTTGGCCTTACGGAAATCGTCAATGCACTTGGCTGTTGCCTCATCTTTCAAATTAAGAGACAACAATACCCGTACCTTGCCCCGTTCATACGGAGGAGTCGGATGCTGATACACCTCTTCAACCCGCGCAAACGGATTGCCGTCTGATGCGAATGCACGATTCAAAGGATGACCCGGCTCTTCGTTTGTAAACGACCATGTACGGCCGAACGTCCATGGATGGTTGACAAACTGACCTCCTATCATATCGGCTGCCTGCGGAGCCTTGTAGAATCCGTCACAGCCGGCATGAATAACACAAAGCCCCTTGCCGCCCTTGACATACTCAATCAAATCTTTTTCAAGATTGCGATGTTTTTCTGTATCGGGATTGGTGCAATTGAGCAGGACAACAGCATCGTAGCGCGAAAAATTGCGCGCGTTCATGTAGCGATAATCCGTCGTCGTGTCGAATACAAACGCCCCTGAACGGCGCGATGCGGCGTCGAAGGCGCGCAATGCATAACTGATTGCGTTGTTGTGGGCGTACCCTTCGCAACGGCAGAACACAAGGGCTCTACGGAATTTTTTGGGTTTTGCATACTTCCAAGACTGCACAATCCTGTCCATTGCGGCAATCGCATCGGCCGGCGGCTGTACAATCATCTGCGCAGCGCCCTCATTGACGAGGGCGAGCGCACACAGTGCGGTGAAAATCAAACGTCTCATGCCTTGACCTCCCATCCGTTTGAACCGCCTTCACGCGCAAGAGCAATGCCTTCTCCTGTTCCGTTGGCAAACGTCATCGTTACCGGATCCCAGTCAAAGCCTGTGTCATACTTATAACTTATATTGCAAAGCTGACAAAGAATGCTCGCTCTCGAACCGATTTCACCAGTCGTGATGGGGGCCTTGCGCGACTCGACGCACGCACAGAAATTTCGCACGTGATTTTCGCTGCGGTAAATACCAGCGCGTTTAATCACATCGGCATAATCCTTCTCAAGCTTGTCGAGTTGCTCATAAAGTTTTTTACCGAGCGAATTAATCGCAATCTTCTCAGGCATAAACGCGCATGAGCCAATCTGCTTACGGATTTCAGGCGTGGGCTTAACAGTACCGATACCAGTCCATACGGCTATCTTGCCGCGGTTTACGGCAACAATTCCCTTTGTCCCGTAAAAAACAGTGCCCCAGCCGAGATTGAACGCGCCGTGCGTAAGCTCAACGTCGCCGGACGGCGTAGCGAAAACCATGCGAACACCAAATTGACGACGACCGCCGTGAAGCAGATTGGTTGAATGCGGTTCGTCGGAACGAATCACTCTTTTGGGCCCTGATGCGTCCATGCGCAGGCCCCACTGCGCGATATCGAGGTGGTGAGCACCCCAGTCGCCGCAATAGCCCGTTGCAAGATCGTCATCGCAACGCCAGAAAAGAGGGAAGTAACTATGCACGCCGCGTGGAGCGAGCTGATCGGAATAAGGGCGTATTTTTGCAGGACCAAGCCAAAGCTTCCAATCGCAATCGGAATTGGGCGCGCCTTCTTTGGCCGCATTGCTCGGATTGTCCCAAAAGCGCACAGGATGGGACGGGCCACCGCATTTATCGTTATGAGTACCGAAATTGGCATCTACATACTTGACGTCGCCAATGAGCCCGCCGTGGACAAGGGCGACCGCATCGCGGAACTCGCGGGAACTGCGCTGCATGGAACCGGTCTGGAATATACGGCCGTATTTCTTCTCGGCAAGAATTATCTCGCGCGCCTCCTGCACCGACCATGTAAGCGGCTTTTCGCAATACACATCCTTGCCGTTCTTCATCGCTTCAACGCAGATGTACGCATGCCAATGATCGGGTGTTGCCACGCAAATCATATCAATCGCGGGATCGTTGATAATATCGCGGAAATCGGACACGCAACGGCAATCCTGATTACCATACGCCTTATTCACCTGCCTCGCCGCATTCTGCATTCTCACCTTATCGCAATCGCACACGGCAACAATACGCACATTCGGAGCGTTATTTTTATTGAGAAACTGCGGAATAAGAGTCCATCTCATTTGAGAGCCGCAGCCAATCATGGCAATCGTTCTTTGTTCTCCGGGCTTCAATTCACGCAAACCGACCTTCTTGGTTGCGCATCCCGACAGCGCAGCGGCGGCGGCCGTACCGAACAAAAAGCCACGACGATTAATCATACTCATTTTTTTCTCCTATATTACTTGTTGCTTATGTTTCATTATGGAAGGCTGGCGACATTTCTCAGAAAGAATTATATAACCCCACCCAATTCCTTGCGACAAGTATAACAAAACATAGTTTCTTTTTGTAAACAATTTTTGCTTCCTGTTATACTCGACAACGCTATTGTTTCTTATGCGGACGCTATAACAATACGCGGCTACTTTATCAACGACACTGTATCAATAAGCTCCGACCCTTTTTTGAATGTATTTCTGATGAAATCCATACCCCTGCGAAGGTCGGCCTCGGAAACATGGCCCTTCGGCTCAAAAACAACATGTTCAACGCACGCGGCAACAGATGCATACCTTGAAAACTCGACCGAACCTCCTCCAGGCGCAAAATGATCGTCGTAGTAATCCTTCACGTCATTAAGATGCATTCCTCTTATCTTGCCGCGTCCCTCAAGCCTTGCCATCGCCTCTGCACACTCATCGGTAACCCAGCCATGCATTTCACGCACATGATGATGCCCCGTATCGAACCATGCGCCCAACGGAGCGCCGTCAAACGCTTCTGCAATCGAAAGCATCTCCACCTCGTTGGGGAAACCTTCAAGAAACGGCAGATTCTCCATAGCGAGAACAACGCCACGTTTTTCAAAGCAATCAAGGACACCTTCAAGCTCGCGCATGAATGTCGGCATTATGGCGTCAACCCGCTTTTGACGCTTTGCAAACGCGGCAGCAAGCAGCTTCTGATACTTCCTGCCCTTTGCTCCTTCGGAGTGCGAAAGCATTTTATCTCTGAGAAAATGCGAATTGAGTTTTCTTGAAAAAAACGAGTTGAACGGAACTCGCCCTGCATGAAGCACGACGCTTGCCGCTCCAAACGACTCTGCGGTATCGAGTGTTTTAAGCAGATGAGCCTTGGCCATTGCACGAACATTTTCATCTGCACTAAAAAGACTGTAAAGTTCGGGGCTTCCGCACGGCGCCGAAACCGGCACGGGGCAGAATGCATGCACGCTCTCTACCGGCATTTCATCCAAACGCCTCTTAAAACCGTCAAGCTGCCCGAACGGCGTCATAAACCCAAGTTCCAGAGCGTCAAACCCGAGCTCCAGAGCCTTATCTGCTATTTCTTCTCCTGTTTCAAGGGTGCGGTTACACCAATTTGTCGACAATGAAAATCTCATTTGAAGGCAATCCTGTCCATCATGAGACAAAGCACCGCCTCGTCATTCATTGACTTTACACTCTGCCGATACGCCGCTTCCACCGCCTCGATATTGCGAAACGCCCTGTAAATCGGAATATCGCCCTTCAGCATAAGGCGGCGCATAAGGCTTTCAAGAGTTTTGTAGAACGACTTTCGCACCAGCGCGACCTCCTCGGCGGCGAAATCCTCTTTTATACCGGCGAGAATGGCGGCAAGTTTCCGCCCCGCAAGGGCACGGTCATAAACAGAGCATCGCGCATCAAGTTCAAGAGCCTGGCAAATCGCATCGTAGCATTCACCTTCAAGCACGCCCTGCGATGCGGGCAAATCAACCCTCTGCGAACGTGAAACTATGGTAGGCAAAATCGCATCGGGCGCATCGGTTTGAAGAAGAAACAATGTTTTTTGCGGAGGTTCTTCAAGTGTCTTCAAAAAAGCGTTTGAAGCCTCTACCTCCATGCGGTCGGCGCCAATGACAACACCAACCTTCCATCCGCCTGAAAACGCAGTCTCCGACATCGGAGCGACAATCTTTTCGCGCATTGACTTCACGTGAATCGTACGACTTTTCCCCTCGCCCTCAAGCCACGCAATATCAGGATGGAAGCGTTGCCTTACACGTGTCTTCTCATCAGGATAAAGCTTTTCAAGAATCAGCGATATCAATTCATCGCAATAGGGGTGCAGGTCTCCGCACAGCAAATAACCGTGCGCCGGCTTCCCGGAATCAATGGCACGGGATATCAGATTAAACGCTTCAGCGACTTGCATACGCGCTCCCAGACCTGCTCGAGCGTACCATCGGCATCTATCGTCACCACACGCTCCGGAGACTGCTCGGCGATTGTTTTGAAACCTTCCTTAAGCCTTCTGTGAAAGTCATCGCCCGCAAGCTCAATACGATCGGCGACAGTGCTTGTCTGCGCCTGCCGGCTGTGCAATCTTTCTGCGGCAACCGATGAAGGGATGTCGAGCAGAAATGTCATGTCGGGCACGATTCCGTCGCATGCAAAATCATTCGCCACGCGAAGAACTTCAAAATCGAGTCCCCGGCCATAGCCTTGATACGCGAATGTCGAATCGCTGAACCTGTCGCTTACGACCCATGCGCCGGATTCGAGGGCGGGCTTTATGACATTGCGGACAAGTTGCGCGCGAGCGGCCAAAAAAAGCAGGAGCTCGGCACGGTCGCAGGGAGGGTCGTCCAGCTCGTCTTTAAGGAGCGACCTGACGGCTTCGCCGAGACGCGTGCCGCCGGGCTCGCGCGTCATGACGACATCAATGCCTTTGGAGAGCAAATACGACTGCAGCAGCTTCACCTGCGTGGATTTGCCGCAGCCTTCGCCGCCTTCAAAGGTTATAAACTTGCCTCTGGCCATTCTCCCTGCGCCTTTGATAAAAACAAACGTATTACGAAGCTTCCGAAATTTTGCCGTTAAGGTGCGACGTAAGCGACTCAACAGTCATCGAGCCTAAATCGCCATCAACTCGCGACCTGACCGACACCGTACCCGCCGCCTCGTCACGTGGGCCGACAACAACCTGGAACGGAACCTTTTGAAGAGTAGCTTCACGGATTTTCGCACCGAGCTTATCGGCTGAGGCGTCCACATCCACGCGGAAGCCTTCCGCCTTGAGAGCCGCGCGCACCTTTTCGGCATAATCAAGCGCCTTGTCGCTGACGGGAAGAACGCGAACCTGCTCGGGTGCGAGCCACAAGGGGAATGCGCCGGCGTAATGTTCGATAAGAATGCCGAAGAAACGCTCTATCGAACCAAGCAATGCGCGGTGCACCATATACGGGCGATGATCCTTGCCGTCGGCACCGACATACGAAAGATCAAATCTCTCGGGAAGATTAAAATCAAACTGTACCGTGCCAAGCTGCCACGGACGGCCGAGCGCGTCCTTTATTTTCATGTCGATCTTGGGGCCGTAAAACGCGCCGCCGCCCTCGTCGACCTCATAGGCGAGACCTTCCTGCTCAAGAGCGTCACGCAGCGACTGCGTAGCCTGCTCCCACCGCGCCGCCTCACCGACGGCCTTTTCGGGCTTGGTTGAAAGGTATGCCTGAATATCATGGAACCCGAAACGACCGAGCATGTCCTTTGCGAAGCGCACGGTGTCCTTGATTTCCTGGACAATCTGATCTTCTGTGCAAAGAATATGGGCATCGTCCTGCGTAAAGCCGCGTACGCGGAAGAGCCCGTGGCGAACGCCGTCCTTTTCGTAACGGTAAACCGTACCAAGTTCGGCAAGGCGCATGGGAAGATCGCGGTAACTGCGCTTCTTCGCCTGATAGACCTGAATATGGAACGGACAGTTCATCGGCTTTACATAATACTCTTCGACATAAGAGTCGTCGCCCGAGCCCTCCTGAACCTTCATCGAGGGGAACATGCCCTCCTTGTAGAAACCGAGATGGCCAGAAGTCTGCCAAAGATTGCTGCGCCCGACATGCGGCGTATAAACAATCTCATACCCGGCAGCATAGTGCTTCTCGCGCCAATAGTTCTCAATTGCGACGCGGATGCGCGCACCCTTTGGCAGCCAATGCACGAGCCCGGGGCCTACCGAATCTGTAATTGTGAAAAGCTCAAGCTGCTTGCCGAGAATGCGGTGGTCGCGTTTACGCGCCTCCTCCTCGCGTGCAAGGACGGCTTCCAGCTCAGCCTTGTCCTTTGCCACAATGCCGTAAACCCGCTGCAGCATCTTGTTATTCTCGTTACCGCGGTAATAGCTGCCTGCAACGCGCATAAGCTTAACTACACCAATCTGCCCTGAGCGCTCTACATGAGGCCCGCGGCACATTTCGACATAGTCGCCTACTGAATAAATTGAAATGTCCTCGCCTTCGGGGATGTCGGACAGGCGCTCAAGCTTGTACCGCTGCCCTTCCAGAATCTTCTCGCACTCCTGGCGCGAAACAAGTTTCTTCTCAAACGGCTCGTCAAGCGCGATAAGGCGCTCGATTTCAGCCTCGATCTTAGGGAAGTCGTCGGTCGAAATACGGTGAGGCAAATCGAAGTCGTAATAAAACCCGTCATCCGTTGCCGGACCAATGTCAACCTGGACATTGTCAAAAACGTTTGACACCGCTCTAGCCATAATGTGGGCAGCGGAATGCCGCCTCTGCTGTTCTGAAATTTCGCTCATCTTACTCCTTCAAAAAATTATTTTTCGACCGTCCTGTACGAACAGTCTCTAAATTCAATACCATTTGAACCATCGGCCGAGATCAATCCGTCAATCGTCCCGAATGATGAATTTTCAACAAGCACAGCCTTTGGCCTAAAACCGCTATGCCCCATTTTGGGCAACGCACATTTAATTCCTTGCGGCGCCATTGAAAATCTATCTATATAGACATTCTCCACTTCGCCGTCGAAAACCGAATCGCTCTCGCCCGCCGTAAGGCCGAGCACTGCAACGTCAACCATTGCGGAATTGCGCAACCGCTGAATCGTAAACGCCCTGCAAGAAACATTTGAAGCCTTTAACCCGTAAATCACGAGATTCTCCGACCATGCGGACGGTGCGGTGCGCACGGAGAGGAAGTCATTGATAAAAGCACCTTCCAAGGGTTCTACGCCGTCTACCGTGCAATTGACAACGAGCGACGCATTCCCGGGCACGGCAGATGACGCGACAGACTTGATTGTATGGGAGCGGAGCAGAACGGCCGCGGGCCCGGATGTCATATCAACCGTTGCACCACCTGTCACATACGCAATCAGTTTATTGCCGAAGGGAAACGCCTCGCCAGCATGGCGCCCTTTTATGTTGGTAAAATTGCAATTCTCAAACCAGGCCATTGTTTTACCAGCTTCGCCCATAACAATGACGCCGTAATCACCTGCATCAATATCGGCAATGAAATCCAGATTCTTAAAATGGAGTTTCTCTGTGCCGGTGCGGCCGGCAAGTATTTTCACATCACCGCGCTTTGTACCGGGCGCGGAGGTAATCAGCGTCCAATACTTGCGGTTAATGCCGCCACCGAGCATCTTAAGCGAATAGGTGCCGGCTCTAAGATAGACGGTCCCGCCGTCACCCGCTTTTTTGACAGCCTGCGCGAGTGATTTTACCGGGGCATCCTTTGTGCCGACGGCAAATTCATTGCCGCTCCTGGAATCGGCCCATACAACATTGGAAGAGCCAAGCGTGCCCCGGCCATTGGAATAAATCGATATATCGGGCATCACCAGCGGGGCCTCCCCGCTCTCGGAATACACTTTTGCTCCAAATTTGAATTCCCTGTCGCCGAGCGCCTGCGATAATCTGCCTGCAGGAAAGGCTACCACATACTCCTTAACGCCCGTACGCGGATTTTCCGACAGCGAGGACGTTTTGGAAAATGTCTTGCCGTTTATCGTAAATTCAACGCTGAGAGGCTTGTCGCAAAATGCTACAATACCCGCATTGAAAACCCCGTCAACTCTTTGATGGGGAACAACATCCCACGCCGCCACCGGCTTTTGAGCCATGAGCGGCGCGGTAAATGCGAGTGCGACAACGGCAAGAACTGTTTTTCTCATTTTAAACAATCTGTCAGTCGATAACAGGATAGAGCTTCATGTTCTTGAAATCGGCATCAGAGTGGTCGCCCTGGAGATAGATAGGACCGGCGACAAACTCGTTGGCGTCGATAGCACCGCCCGTCACGCCTACAACAGGAACATTGTCAAGTATCGTCGTGCCGTTGAGGACAACCGTCAAATGACGCTTGTAGAGTACAACGCTGACATGCTGCCACTCGCCGGGCTTTTTCTCAACTGCCGCGCTCGGGGTGACTCGGCCATAATATGCCGCCATATTGTGGCAGTTGGGGGCCTTGCCGTAGCTGTCAACGACCTGAATCTCGTAACGGCCGCGCAGATAGACGCCAGAGTTCGATTTTTTAGGAACGCGCACATCGTACTCGAGTTTGAAATCATAGAAATCGTTGCGCCTTGTCATAAGGTTGGCACCGCCATGATTCCAGCGGCCGTCTTTGTTAAGGCCAAGATTGTTTGACAGCACGCCATCCTTGAAGGTCCAAGCAAATTTGGCGCGGGGGTTCATTGTCACCCAACCGTCAAGACCGTCCTTGAGAAGATCGATGGGCTCGCCAAACTTGGCGTCCTTTGTCGAAACATTCTTGCATATTTCAGGATTGCGCCAGCCGAAAACCTTGCCCTCGACGGAGCCGTCCTTTTTAATGACCTCTGCACTGAGATTCTTGCCGTCGACAAAACCTTTTACCTTGAAACCCCACGGGTGATCAAATGAAAAGGCATTGCCCTCGATAACCAAATTACGTATATTCACGGGAGAAGACCAGCGCCAAAGCACAAGAGCAGAAGGCTTGCCGGCCGAATCGCGCTGAACGATCAGGGAGCCTGCCTTCATATTGTCATACGGCAATTCAAGCCCCCAGTTGCCCACGACAGGGTCTTTGCAGTCGTAGCCGCAGTCTTTAAAGCAGCAGCAACCTGAAAACAGAGAAAACACTGCTGTTGCCAACAATGTAGTTTTAACAGACATGTTAATTACCTTTCTTTTATTTTGTGTTTATCTATATAAAAAAATCTAAAGGGGAAAATTTATCACTGCCCGACGGGTGTAAGCGGTGAAACAGGTGAAAGCGCAGGGGCGGCCGCACCGGCAGCGGGAGCGGCAGGCGCCTTGGGAGGGAGTTTAAGCCCGGAGGCAAGCGCCGGCTTGGCAGGAAGCTTAACGCCGCCATTCATCGAGGG